>NZ_JBHWDU010000146.1:0-10689 GCF_042734825.1 Kitasatospora sp. NPDC059648
GGCGCGGTGTGCTCCGCCGGATACCGGCGGACGGCCGGTAGCGGCCGGGGTTGCCGGGGCCGGCGGTGTTTCCGCGCCGCGCCCCCGGGCAGCCGCCGGGTGTCCAAGCCGCTGCCACCTGGGACGACATCATGACCACACCCGATCCCGATCCCGACCGCACCCCGGCGCTGGACGAACACGGCGCACTGCCCGGCGGGGACACCCCACCGGCAGAGGGTGGAATCTCCGGCATCTCCCATCCGGAGCCCGTGGAAGTGCGGCGGGCCTGGGGGCCCTGGCCCGCCGTCGTGATCGTGCTGCTGGCGCTGGCGGTCTCCGTCATGCTGGTCGCGATGATCATCGTGCTGGCCTGACGCCCCCTCCGGCCTGCCCGACCCCGGTCAGCGATTGCCGGCCGCGAGTGCCTCGCGCACGGTCACCAGGCAGGGGTCGCAGTACCGGTCCGGCACCTCCGCGCCGGTGCCGTCGGCTGCCGGCACCACCCGCTGGGACGGTTCGAGGAACCGCCCGCACAGCGACGCCGTCGCGTCGTCCTTCGCCACCACGTGCCACACCACGGCGGGCGGCGACACCGCCGGGTCGTGTTCGGCCCACATCTCGTACACGGCGACCTCCGGGTCTCGGGGCTCGGTCACCCCATGCAACCCCGGGACACCCGGAACGGCCACCGGGCCGGGCCCGGTGGGATGGTTACACCGGTCAGGGACGGGCACACGCGCGGGCGGCCGGGATGGTCCCGGCCGGGCGACACGAGGAGGGCCCAGATGAGCATGGTGAAGAAGTCCGTGGACGTCGACGTCCCGCTGCACGCCGCGTACAACCAGTGGACGCTGTTCGAGGAGTTCCCCCGCTTCATGGAGGGCGTCGACGCGGTGACCCAGCTCGACGACCGCCACAACCACTGGCGCACCAGCATCGGAGGGGTCAGCCGGGAGTTCGACACCGAGATCGTCGACCAGTTGCCCGACGAGCGGATCGCCTGGCGGACGGTGGACGGCGACGTGGAGCAGAGGGGCGTGGTGACCTTCCAGCAGCTGGACGACCTCCACACCCGGGTCAACATGGCCATCGACTTCCGGCCCGAGGGCATGGCCGAGAAGGTCGGCGACGCGCTGGGCGTGGTGGACCGGCGAGTGAAGGGGGACCTGGAGCGCTTCAAGGAGTTCATGGAGGAGCGCGGCCGGGCGGAGGGCGGCTGGCGCGGCCGGATCAGCCCGAGCTGACCCCACGCGCGGGTGCGGCCCCGCTCCCCGGAGATCCGGGAGCGGGGCCGCACCCGTGGCCCCGGGGCGTCAGCTCTCGGTCGGCCGCTCGCCCTCCGCGTCCTCGGCGCCGGTCGCGCCCTCGGCTTCCTCCGGTGCCTCGATGCCCGGCCGGTCGGTGCGGTCCTCCGTCAGCCCCGCGGGGCTGTCCGGGTTCGGTTCCGGCTCCGGGGCTCCGCCGTCGGAGCGGATCCGCACCGCCTCCTCCTCGGCCGACAGGCCCGCCGTGTCGCCGGGGGCCTCACCCCGCAGGTCGGTGTGCCGGTCGGGGAGGTCCAGCCGACCGGCGGCGTCCTCCGGCACATCCGCCACGGCAGTCCGCTCGTCGACCTCCGGCTCCTCTTGGGCGAGCCGGGCCTCCAGGGATTCCCCCTCGGCCTGCTCGGCCCCGGTCGTGCCGTGGGACTCGGCTGCCACCGGGGTGTCCCCGGGGACGGCCGGGATCTGCGGGTCGTGCGACCACTCGCGGGCGGGGGAGCCGTCCTGGAGGTCGGGGATGCCCTCGTCCTCCGGCTCCGCGCCCGGGTCGTGGTGGCCCCGCTCGGGCTCCGGCGGCGGTTCGTCCGCCTCCGTTACCGGATCCCCGGCCCGCCCCGGGCCGGTCCGGCTCGTGCCGGTGGGCGGGCCGGCGGAGGGCGGGGGATCGACCGAGGTCGGCGCCTGGTGCACCGGTCCCGCGTAGTCCTCGTCCGGCTGGACGCCCGGCACCGGGCCCTCGGCGATCTCCGGCTGCTGTTCGGCGCTCCCGGCCACGTTCGCCGTCCCGCCCTTGCCGATCGGGGACGGACGGCGCTCCGGGCCCTCATCCCGCTCGTCGGCGGGCTCCGTCCCCGCGGTGTCCGCCGGGCCGATCGCGCCGCCCATGTCGTGCAGCGGCCGTTCGTGTGACGATCCGTTCATGGTGTTCCTCCCTGCCGTGTGCGGCCCGGTCGACCGGGGCCCGGTGACGCGCCTACCCGGCCGCCGCCGCCCGTACCGGCCGGTTTGCCGGGCCGATGCGGGGTAGGCGCGCGGCATGGAGGACTACGGACCACCGGCGGACGACCCGGCCCCCGACGACACGGAAGCGTTCGACCTGTGCGACCACTGCGGCCAGGTCGGCGACGCCACGGACCTGCTCAGCGCGCTGGTCCCGGACTCCTCCGCGCTGCACCCGAGCGATCCGGAGCTGGACGGCCGACGGGTGCTCACCGCCTGTACGGTGGAGCACCTCGCCGAGCTGGTCCAGCAGTACCGCGACCGCCCCTTCGTCCCCGAGGAGCAGTGGGCCGGCAAGGTCTGCCGGGCGCTCGCCGAGCAGGAGGAACCCGTCCCGCTCAGCCTGGTCGCCCAGATGAGCGGGCTGTCCGAGCAGCAGGCGGCACAGGGCGTGGAGTGGCACAACGCCCGCGCCCGCGAATGGCAGGCCCGCTACGGCGACGCCACGGCCGCCGAGGAGGATGACCAACCATGAGGACCGCCAAGCACTACCGTCTGGTCGTCACCGACCCGTACCGGGAGTTCGTGCTCACCGCCACAGGGGCGATGGGCAGCGACGGGACCCAGGTGTACGTGGACGAGTCCGGGGCCGTCCGCGTCGAGATCGACGGTGACGGCGAGGTCCGGACCATCACCGCCGCCCTCCCCCTGGGCCGACCGGTCCGCGCGGAGCCGCTGGACTGACCGCCGCTCCGACGAGCCGCCGACTGATCCCCGAGATCGCGCCCGGGACCAGCCGGTGACGTGCGCCGGGACCAGCCTGTGACGACGGCGGCCCGCGCCTCACGGTGTGGCCGGGTCCGTCGTCGTTGCCGGGTCCGCCGGGTCCGTCGTCGTGGCCGGGTCCGTCGTCGCGGGCTCCGGGTGGTCGGGCTGTTCCTCGTCGTCCTCCTCCAGGCCCGCCGCAGGTGCGTCGGGGGCCGAGGGGCGGGAGCGCGGCGGCCGGCCGCCCTCCACCGGGAACCGGCCGGCCTCCTCCGGCCCGCCCGGCCGGTGGCCGGCGCGACCGCGAGTCGCCACCGCCCAGGAGCGTCGTCTGATGCTCACCACTGCCTCCAGCGCTCAGGTGCGGGTGCCTTCGTCCCGCCGGTGCCGCGCGACTACCCGGATCGGAACCCGCCAATCCGGCATGACCGCGCCGACGCCGGGTAGCCGCCGTCATCCGGGGCGCGGCCCGCCGCGCCCGACACCCGCCCATGCTGGTAAGGAGGAGCGATGACCCACCCCACCAAGGTCCTGGCGATCGTGACGAACTACGGCGTCGAACAGGACGAACTCCTCGTCCCCGTACGGCACCTGCGCGAGAACGGCGTGCACGTCGACATCGCGGCCCCGCACCGGGACGACATCCGAACCCTGGTGAGCGACAAGGACCCGGGCGAGACCGTGCGCCCGACCCACACCCTCGACGAGATCGAACCCTCCGGCTACGACCTGCTGCTCATCCCCGGCGGCACGGTCAACGCGGACAACCTGCGACTGCGCCAGGAGGCGGTGGCCCTGGTGCTCGCCTTCACCACCTCCGGCCGGCCCGTCGCCGCCATCTGCCACGGCCCGTGGATGCTGGCCGAGGCGGGCGTCGCCTACGGCAAGCGGCTCACCTCCTACCCGTCGCTGCGCACCGACCTCGCCAACGCCGGTGCCACCTGGGCCGACGAGTCGCTGGTCACCGACGACGCCAACGGCTGGCGGCTGCTGACCTCCCGCAATCCGGACGACCTCGACGACTTCCTGCGGGGCATCGACTCCGCCCTGAGCGCCCGCGCCGGGGCCGCCGCCTGACCGGCCGGCCCGCACCACGGTGAAGCCCATGGCGAAGGCCCGTAGGGTGCCCCACCGGGCGGCCTCCGTCCGGGCCTTCGCCGCGCCGGTCGGCGCGAAGGAAGCGGTGGCGCTCCACCGCCCCGGCGCACCCGTCATCCCGGCGCACTCCTCCCGGAACGCCGCACCGGTCCGCTGACCGTCCGTGCGGCCGGCGACTCCGGCCGGCCCGCACGGTGCGCCGAAACCGGCCGCCGGGGACGGCTCACTTTCCTGGAAGGTCCTGGGGTGCCCTGAGCTGTCCTGGGGCCCGGCGGAGTTCGGGTCGTCAGTGCCGCAGCAGCAGGTAGGCCGCCTCGGCCGGTCCCTCGGCCGCCGGGCAGAACGTCGGCGTGCAGGGCCGGTACGCGTCGGCCGCCGGCCCGGTCGCGTCGGGGACCCGGATGGCGTGGGCGCCGACCGCGAGCGCGGCGGCGATCACCGTCTCGTCGCAGCCGATCACCGTGACGCGGGAGGGCGGCAGGCCGAGCGCCCGGCAGGCCGCGGCCACCAGACCGGGGGCGGGCATGTGGCAGGCGCAGTCGTCGTGCGACCCGTGCGGACACACCGCCCACAGGTCGATCGGCCCCAGCAGCGCCTCGGCCCGGGCCTGGACCGCCTCGACCTGGCCGCGACCGATGACCCCGCGGGCCACCGCGGGCTGGTTGCTCAGCACGCCGACGGCGAAGCCAGCTCCGCGAAGCGCCGAGAGCGCGGCCCGGACGCCCGCCATCGGGTGGACCATGGCGGGGTCGCCGTTGCAGGCGACGTCCTGGATGAGCGTGCCGTCGCGGCCGAACAGCACGGCGCCCGACGGTCCGTCGGCCGTTCCTCCGGCCGGCGCCGCCTCTGGGCGGACGAACAGCCAGGGACCGGTCCGGTCCGGGCGCTCGGTGGTCGGGCGGGGCTGCGGGACGGTCGGTACGGGTTCTTCTAGGTAGGCCATACCCCTGCGGGTTGCCGCCGCCGGGGGTGGCAAACGGCCCTCGCCGGGCGGAGCGGCCCGGGCAGGCCGGACGGGCTCAGGGCGACTGCTGCCCGGTGCTTTCGTGCCCGGTGAGGTGGTCGCGCAGCGCGGTGATCGCCCCGGCACCCGGCGGCAGCCCCCAGACCGCCGAATCCGCCCGGCCCGCCGGACCCGCCGGACCTGCCCGGGGCTCGCGCAGCCGGCGCTCGCACCGCCGCAGCTCGTCCGGCCGGGCCCGGGCCCGGAGGGCGGGAAAGAGGTGCTCCTCCTCGCCGCGCACATGGGTGCGGAGCACCAGGAGCAGGACAGCGGTGGCCCGGCGCCGCCCGGGCACGGACAACCGGTGGTCGTTCGCCCGGTCGAGCAGTCGGCGGATCGAGGCGTGGGTGCACCCGGCGGCGTCCGCGAGTGCCCGTCCCCCCGGCAGGCAGCGGCGCGCCAGCGGATAGAGGTGCTCCTCCTCGGCCGCCAGATGGGGCACGAGGAGCCGGCGCAGCGCGCAGAGCAGCCGCAGGTCCTCGTCGTCGGTGGTTCCGCCGCGGGTGCGGACGCCGTCCAGCTGTCGCAGCAGCGCCTCGATCGCCCGGTGCTGGGCGAACAGCCCGCTCGGGAACCCTTCGGCAGCATCCATGGGAACCTCCGTTCGACGGCGGGGGGCGCTTGGACGACGGCGTCTGCCCGGTCCGGGCCCGGGCAACCGTGCCGGGGACGGACCGAGAGGCGTGCGCCGAGGTCCGGGGACCGTGGCGATTCATTCCGGCCGCCGGACAACGGGCCGGCTCAGCCGGTGGAGTCCCGCCCGGGGGCGAAGCGCTCGTGGTAGCGGCGCACCGCCTCGTCCAGGACGTTCCGGCCCAGCCAGGCGAGCGGCAGCGGGTCGGCGATCAGCGGCTCGTGGTCCGGACCGGCGCCGACCACCCGGCCGGTCAGCACCCAGGGCCGGCGCTTCGGGCAACTCTCCGCCAGGTCCGCGTACTTCATCACCCGGCGGGCGACCCAGTCGGCGGCGGGCCGCGGCCACCACGGCTCCGGGCGCAGCGGGGTCACCGACAGTCCGGGCAGGGGCACGTCCGCCTCGTAGTCGCGGCTGAGGGCCCCGTCGTCGGCGGGGCCCTCGGAGTAGCGCAGGTAGACGTCCAGATCGCCGGTGGCGAGCGAGGTCAGCAGGGCCAGATCGTCGATCAGGCCCATTCCGTCCTCGCCGCTCGTGCTGTGCATCTCCCGCCGGCCTCGGTGACTTGGCCGTCCCGGTCGTCGGTCCGGAGCCGGGACGTACCGGGACGGCTGCCCGGGTCGACGGCGCCGAAACCGCCGACGGCCACCGGCCCGGCCGTGTTCGCGCCGGTGACGGTCCCGCTGGCGGCCGGGTTTGCCCCCCCGGCCGCCCGGGGACACGCCGACCGGCGGGGGCGATTGTCGAGGAGGACGCCAGCGATGTCGAACGATGCCATCGTCCTGCTTCGGGAGGACCACAAGGAGGTCCGCCGCCTGTTCCGCGAGTACCGGGGGCTCGCCGACGGCGGCGGTGACGACGAAGCGCGCCGCAGGACGGTCCAGCGCATCGTCGAGGAACTGACCGTCCACACCTACCTGGAGGACGAACTGGTGTATCCCAGGATCCGCCAGGAACTGCCCGGCCTCGCCGAGGAGATGGACGTCGCCGAGCAGGAGCACCACGTCGCCGACCTGCTGTGTGAGGAACTCAGCCGGATGTCCCCGGACGACGACGGCTACGACGCCAAGACCGCCGTCCTGATCGACGCCGTGGAGCGGCACATCGAGCAGGAGGAGGACGAGGTGTTCCCGAAGGTGCGGGCCGCGCTCGGCCGCACGGAACTGCGGGAGCTGGGCGAGCGGATGCAGGCCGTGCGCCAGACCGCCCCGCGCCAGCCGACCGCCGACGGCGTCCTGCACCGCATCGCCGACATGCTGGAGGGCTGACCCCGGCCGTTCGCGGCAGCGGGCCCGACCGGGAAGGACCAGGAAAGGAAGTCCCGTGCAGTACGACGGAGACCTGCTGGACCAGCTGACCGCAGACCACCGGGCCGTGCTGGTCCGCTTCGGCGAACCCAGCGGCCTCCCCGACGGGGACCCGCGGCGCAAGGCGCCGGCCGATCCGGTGACCGACCGGCTGGTGCGCCACACCCGCGCCGAGGAGGTGCGCCCACCGATGCGCGTCCGTCCTTCCCGCACCGCCCCCGCACGTTCACCGCAACAGTGCACCGGCCGTAGGCCGACCCCATGACCGGCCGCCCGACGGGCGCCGGCTGGACGTTCCTCACCAACCACGCCCGCGTACTGGTGCAGATCGCCCGTGATCCCGGCATCCGGGTGCGGGACATCGCCACGCGCTGCCTGCTCACCGAACGGGCCGTGCAGCGGATCATCGTCGACCTCGAAACGGCGGGCTACCTCTCCCGCGAACGCCAGGGTCGGGCCAACCACTACCGGGTGATCACCGTCAAACAGCTGCGCCATCCGGCCGACGCCGGACCGACCCTCGCCGAACTGCTGGCCGCGCTGTTGCGCTGACGGCGGTTCGGCGAGGGGGCGGGGTCAGTCTGTGGCGTGCTGGAGGCCGACCCGGACGAAGTGCAGCAGATCGGCGGCGGTGAGGGCGGTCAGCCCGGAGCAGACGAGCCTGGTCGCCCCGGGCGCGAACACCTGGGCGCAGGTCAGGCCCGTCGCGATCCACAAGCCGGTGCAGAACGGGCAGGTGATCAGTTCGCCGACGACGCGGCGTACGCCCGTGCCCCGGACGTCCTCCGAGAGTTCGGCCGGGCCGGCCTGGCCGCGGAAGCGGGTGAACGGGATCCGCAGCGGGCTGGTGACCGGGTCCTTCGTGAGCAGCCGGGACAGCCGGTGCACCGCCCCGGCGGTGAGCAGCACGTCCCACGGGCCGGGTTCCGGCAGCGGTCGGCCGGTGCGCCGGGCGGCGGCGGCCAGCAGGCCGGTGCCGCCGAGGTAGACGGCCATCGCGGCGAGGTACCCGCCGATCGGCTGCTCGTCGTCCGGTTCGTAGGCACGGCGCTCCTCGCGCAGCGCGGTTTCGACGTCGCCGGTGTCATCCGGCGGTCGGGGGCGTGCGCTCACCATCGGTACCACCGGCCGCCGCCACCGCGGCGGCCTCCGGCGAACGCGAAGCCGAGCAGCCAGATGACCAGTACGGCGAGTGCGATCCACCACAGGGCGTGGACGAGGAAGCCCACTCCGCCAAGGATGATCGCCAACAGCAGGACGAGGATGATGAGGACCATCGGATTCGGACCTCTCGTGGACGGCGGATCGTTACGGATCCGGCGTGTGCCCGCTGCGCCCCGGTCCATACGTGCGAGCCGCGGTCTCGCTCGGCAGGCCGCTTGCGGCCGCCGACCTGGCCCGCCCCGGGTTGCGCGGGCTCGGCTGCCGCTCGGTCCCGGGCCTGCCCAACGGCACCGCCGCCTTCGTGCGGCCGGTCAGGCCCGCTCGGCGCGGCGCTCGCGGTGGTCCGGGACACCCTCGACGTGACGGCGTCCCGCCGGTACGGTTTCGGCTGAGGCGAGCAGGCCTGCGGCGCGGGTGGGATCGTGGAGTCCTCGTGAGCACGGATCCAGGCGCCCGGCGGGCGGACGGCGACACGGGCATGCGGCCGTGGCGCTTCGTGGTGTGGTTCGGCACCGTCAGCCTGCTCGCGGACTTCGTCTACGAGGGCGCCCGCTCCATCACCGGCCCGCTGCTGGCCTCGCTGGGCGCCACCGCGACGGTGGTCGGCCTGGTGAGCGGCGCGGGCGAGGCGGCGGCGCTCGTGCCGCGCCTGCTGTCCGGGCCGCTCGCCGACCGCACCGGGCGGTTCTGGGCGCTGGCGATCGGCGGCTACGCGCTCACCGTGGTCTCCGTCCCGCTGCTGGGCGTGGTGGGCTCGCTCGGCGCGGCCTGCGTACTGGTGATCGCCGAGCGGGTCGGCAAGGCGATCCGCTCCCCGGCCAAGGACACCCTGCTCTCCCACGCCACCGCCGCCACCGGCCGGGGCCGGGGCTTCGCCGTGCACGAGGCGCTGGACCAGGTCGGTGCCGTCCTCGGCCCGCTCACCGTCGCGGGCGTGCTCGCGGCCACCGGCGGCTACGGCCCCGCGCTCGGCGTGCTCGCCGTCCCGGGCGGGGCCGTGCTCGGCCTGCTGTGGTGGCTGCGCACCCGGGTGCCCGACCCGAGCCGCTACGAGTCCGCGCCGCGCCCCGCCCCCGCTCCCGCGGTACCGGCACCCGTACGGGCGCCGCTGCCCCGCGCGTTCTGGGCGTACGCCGCGTTCACCGCCGTGACCATGACCGGCTTCACCACCTACGGCGTGCTCTCCTTCCACCTCGTACGGCGCCAGTTGCTCACCGCCTCCGTCGTGCCGGTGCTGTACGCGGGGGCGATGCTGGCCGGCGCGCTGGGGAGCCTGGCGACCGGCTGGCTGTACGACCGGATCGGCCCGCGTACCCTGGTGGCGCTGCCGGTGCTGGCCGCGGCCGTGCCCGCGCTGGGTTTCAGCGAGGCGGTGCCGGCGGCGGTGGCCGGGGCGCTGGTGTGGGGCGCCGCGCTGGGCGTGCAGGAGTCGACGCTGCGGGCCGTGGTCGCCGACCTCGTCCCCGCGCCGCGCCGGGCGACCGCTTACGGGGTGTTCGCGGCCGTCGTCGGCGTCGCGACCCTGGCCGGCGGGGCACTCACGGGCGCGCTCTACGCGGCGTCCGTGCCCGCTCTGGTCGTCACCGTGGTCGCCCTCCAGGCGGCCGCCCTGGTGCTGCTCGTCGCCGTACGACCCGGACGTCGCTGACGTCACCGCCCGCAGGGCGGCCGGTCAAGACGCCGCCCGCAGGGCCGCCTCGCAGGCGAGGCAGCGCCGGCCGGCCAGGGCGGGCGGGTACCAGGGCTCGCCCGGGCGGGTCGGCCGGTAGTGGGAGTGCTCCATCGGGTCGGTGTCCAGGCCGCACAGGGTACGGGGGAGCGGGTCCTCTGGCACGTCCGGGTCACCGCCCGCCGCGTGCACCGCGCACACCACCGGCTCCACCCCGTCCGGCCCCAGGGCCTCGTCCGGTTCCAGTTCGAACAGGACGACGATCGCCGTCACGGCGTTCCGCCCGTCCCGCGCGGGCAGCCGGTCACCGCTTCCTCTTCGCCAGCCACTCGGCGAGCACGGCGGCCTGGCTGTGGTCGACGTCCCTGGTGGCGGTCAGCAGGGTGAGCCGGTCCCGGGCGGCGAGTTCGCGCAGGTGCCCGGCGGCCTCCTGGTGGTCGTCGTCCCGCAGTTCGGTGAGGTAGCGGCGGCGGAACTCGGTGAAGCGTTCCGGATCGTGGCCGTACCACTTGCGCAGCCCGGTGGAGGGGGCGACGTCCCGCAGCCACTCGTCCAGCTGGGCGTCCTCCTTCTTCATCCCGCGCGGCCAGACCCGGTCCACCAGCACCCGCTGCCCGTCCTGCGGCGAGGAGTCCTCGTAGATCCGCCGGTAGGTGATCTTCGCGGCCATGACGGGGTCCTCTCGGTCTGCGCGGTGCGGCGGGAGGCGCCGGGCGCCCCACACCAGCGTGTGCCCGGACCGGGCGGATCCGCACTCCGACGGCGGAGCGGGGTGACCCGCGCCGGCGGTGCCGCGTGGCGCCCCCGGGGCCCCCCCGCCCCCCCCCCGGGGGACCCCCCCCGGGGCGCAACGCCCGAAAAACCCA
>NZ_JBHWDU010000147.1:0-10655 GCF_042734825.1 Kitasatospora sp. NPDC059648
ACACCCACAGCCGACTCCATCAGCCCCGGATGAACAACGAACCCCTCCACCGACACACCATCAGCGAGCGCGACCTCGGCGAACACCTCCTCACCAACAGACCACACCCCCTCCCCCACAACCCGCCCACCCACCGGCGGCCACACCGACAGATCAAACCCCGGCCCCTCCGACACCACCGACAGCACACCCGACGCATGCACCGTCCAGGCCGCGGAGGCCTCGGCCACCTCCGGACGCGAGAAGACAGCCACAGCACGCCGGCCCTCGGCATCGGCCGCCTCGACGGTCACCCGCAGCACCACGCCACCCTGCTCGGGCAGCACCAGCGGAGCCTGCACGGTCAGTTCCTCGACAGTGCCCGCACCGACCTGGTCACCGGCGTGCACCGCCAGCTCCACCAACGCCGACGACGGCACCACCACCACCCCGTGCACCCGGTGCTCACCCAGCCACCCGTGCGACGCCAACGACACCCGCCCCGTCAGCACCACACCGTCCGAACCCGGCAGAGCCACCACCGCACCCACCAACGGATGCCCGCTCACCCCCAGACCCAGGCTGCTCGCGTCCCCCGCCGCCGGAGCCACATCGAGCCAAAAACGCTCACGCTGGAACGCGTAGGTCGGCAGATCCACCCGACGGCCCCCACGGCCGGCGAACACGCCCTCCCAGTCCAGCTCGGCACCACGGGCGTGCACGCCGGTGACGGCCTCGGTGAAGGACACCGCCTCCGGGCGGTCCCTGCGCAGCACCGGGGCGAACACCGCGTCCTCGGTGTCGGTCAGGACGCCCTGGGCCAGGGCGGAGAGAGTCCCGTCCGGGCCCAGCTCCAGGAACTTCCTCACGCCCTGCCCGGCGAGGTAGGCGATGCCGTCGGCGAAGCGCACCGCCTCGCGGACGTGCCGCACCCAGTACTCCGGCGAGGCCAGTTCCTCCGCCGTCGCCAGTTCACCGGTGACGTTGGAGACGATCGGGATGCGCGGCGCGGAGTAGCCGATCACGCGGGCGTGCCAGCGGAACTCCTCCAGCATGGGCTCCATGCGCGGCGAGTGGAACGCGTGGCTCACCCGCAGCTGGCGGACCTTGCGGCCCTGCGCCTTCCAGTGCTCCAGTACCTCCAGCACCGCGGCCTCGTCGCCCGAAACCACCACCGACGTCGGCCCGTTGACCGCCGCCACGGCGATCTCCGACTCCCGGCCGGCCAGCAGCGGCAGCACCTCCGCCTCGGTCGCCTCGATCGCCGCCATCGCACCACCGGCGGGCAGCGCCTGCATCAGACGCCCACGCGCGGCCACCAGGACGGCGGCGTCCTCCAGCGAGAACACCCCGGCGACGTGGGCGGCGGCCAGCTCGCCGACCGAGTGGCCGACCAGGAAGTCCGGCACCAGACCCCAGGACTCCACCAGACGGAACAGCGCCACCTCGACCGCGAACAGCGCCGCCTGCGTGTACGCCGTCCGGTCCAGAAGCTCCGACCCCTCGAACACCACGTCCTTCAGCGGCACATCGAGGTGCAGGTCCAGGTAGGAGCACACCTCGTCGAAGGCCGCCGCGAACACCGGGAACGCCTCGTACAACTCCCGGCCCATGCCGGTCCGCTGGCTGCCCTGGCCCGTGAACAGGAGGGCCAGTGCCCCGCTGGAGGCGACCGCGCCGGCGGTGTCCCCGGCGGCGAGCGCCGCGAGGCCCGCGAGCAGCTGGTCCCGGTCCGAGCCGGAGACGACCGCCCGGTGCTCGAAGCGGGAACGCGACAGCGCCAGCGAGTACCCGACATCCGTGAGCGACAACTCCGGCCGCCCCTCGACGAACGCCGCCAGCCGCGCCGCCTGCGCCCGCAGCGCCGCCTCCGACTTGCCCGACACCACCCACGGCACCGGAGCGTCGACCGTCACCTCGACGGCCTCGGCCGGCTCCTCCACCGGGGCCTGCTCCAGCACCACGTGCGCGTTGGTACCGCTCATGCCGAACGACGAGACGCCGGCCCGGCGCGGACGCCCGGCCGCCGGCCACTCCCGCGCCTCGGTCAGCAGCTCGACCGCGCCCGCCGACCAGTCGACGTGCGGCGACGGCTGCTCGGCGTGCAGGGTCCGCGGCAGCACGCCGTTGCCCAGCGCCAGGACCATCTTGATCACACCGGCGACACCGGCCGCCGCCTGGGTGTGACCGACGTTGGACTTGAGCGAGCCGAGCCACAGCGGCTCGCCGCCCTCACGCCCCTGTCCGTACGTCGCCAGCAGGGCCTGGACCTCGATCGGGTCGCCCAGCTTGGTTCCGGTGCCGTGGCCCTCGACGGCGTCGACGTCGGCGGGGGCGAGGCCGGCGTCGGCCAGGGCGCGGCGTATGACGCGCTGCTGGGCGAGGCCGCTGGGGGCGGTCAGGCCGTTGGAGGCGCCGTCGGAGTTGATGGCGCTGCCCTTGACGAGCGCGAGCACGTGGTGGCCGTTGCGGCGGGCGTCGGAGAGGCGCTCCAGCACCAGGATGCCGGCGCCCTCGCCCCAACCGGTGCCGTCGGCGTCGGCGGAGTAGGCGCGGCAGCGGCCGTCCTCGGAGAGGCCTCGCTGGCGGCTGAAGGCGAGGAAGCCGCCGGGGCTGGACATGACGGCGGCGCCGCCGGCGACGGCCAGCGGGCAGTCACCGCGGCGCAGGGCCTGCACGGCGAGGTGGAGGGCGACGAGCGAGCCGGAGCACGCGGTGTCGACGGTGATCGTGGGGCCCTCGAAGGCGAAGGTGTAGGCGAGGCGGCCGGAGGCGACGCTGGCGGCGTTGCCGGTGAGCAGGTAGCCCTCCAGGCCGTCGGCGGCGTCGGACAGACGCGGGCCGTACTCCTGGTTCTCGACGCCGACGTAGACGCCGGTCTGGCTGCCGCGGGCGGCCCTGGGGTCGATGCCCGCGTTCTCCAGGGCCTCCCAGGTGCTCTCCAGCAGGAGGCGCTGCTGCGGGTCCATGCCGAGGGCCTCGCGCGGCGAGACGCCGAAGAAGTCGGCGTCGAACTCGCCCGCTCCATGCAGGAACCCGCCCTCGCGGGTGTAGGTCCTGCCGCCGTCGTCCGGGTCCGGGGAGTACAGCTCGTCCAGGTCCCAGCCGCGGCTGGTGGGGAATCCGGAGATGGCGTCGCGGCCTTCGGCGAGCAGCCGCCAGAGGTCGTCCGGGGTGTCGACGCCACCTGGCAGCCGCACGGCCATGCCGATGATGGCGATCGGCTCGTCGTCGGCGGCAGCCGCGACCGCCTCGTCCGCGGGGCTGTCCTCGGTGCCGGAGAGCAGGCGGCGCAGTTCGCGCGCGAGCGCCCGCGGGGTGGGGTGGTCGAAGGGCAGGGTGACGGGCACGGAGAGGCCGGTGGCGGCGATCAGCCGGCGGTGGAACTCGACGGCGGCGAGCGAGTGGAAGCCGAGTTCGAGGAAGGAGCTCTCGGGGTCGATCTCGGTCGGCCCGCCGCGGTCCGTGCTGCTGAGCACGTCCTTGACCAGACCGGTGACGAAGGCGAGCAGGTGGCGTTCCTGCTCCGGACCGGTCAGTTCAGACTGCGAACGGAATTCTCCGGACTGGCCTACCATCGCTCGCTCCACCACTCTGCCGACATGGCTGTTCAGGGCTGTTCAGGGCTGTTCAGGGAAAACCGGACTTCACGCGAGGGTAGGTCGCCGCCGAGCGGCGCCCACACCCCTACGCACCCCTTTCGCCCGGAGGCGATCCCGGTGGGGTCCGGGTCGGTCCGGAGGGGGTTACGGCGGTGCGCCGACGGGGCTTCCGGTGACGTTTCCGGCGAAGTTCCGGCGGGGTTCCGGTTGCGCTCCCGGATCCGCGGGAGCGCCGCCGGATTCAGCGCTTGGCCGGCCGCAGCGTGGACCGGAGGACGCTTTTCGGGTCGACCGCGACGACGTCGAAGTTCCGGGTGGTGCACTGCACCCGGCGGAACAGGTTCTCGGGGCCGGTGATGTAGAGCGTCCGCACACCGACCCCGAGCAGCGAGTCGACGACGTCGGGCCAGCGGATCCCCTTGTCGAAGGTGTCGAGCATCATGGTGCGCATCCGGTCTGCGGTGGTGACCAGACTGCCGTCCTGGTCGGCGATGACGGTCTGCGCGGGGGCGCCGATCTCGTAGCGGCAGAAGACCTCCTCCTCGGCCTTGCGTCGCAGCCCGTCGAAGGCCTCGGCGTGCACCGGCGGGCGCATGGTGTACATCGAGTAGCCGCCCATGGCGCCGATGGCCTTCTTGAGGCCTTCGAGGAGGTGTTCCCGGACGGAGAGCATGTAGAAGCCCTGGTCGAGGCGGCCCGAGACGTCGTACCACTCGCCGTCGGCGGTGAGTCCGTCGAGGTATTCCCGGAAGTCGTCCTCGGGAACGCGCACGAAGGAGTGCGTCACGACGTCGGTGTGTTCGGTGGCGAAGAACTCCTGCTCGCAGCGGGCGAGTTCGGCGGTCATCCGGACGACGTCGGCGTAGTCCATGGCGCCGGTCCAGGCGGCCGCGGCCTTCTGCCCGAAACTGGGGCCGGCGACGTAGTCGGCGCGCATTCCCATGACGTCCTCGGCCCGGTCGGCCAGCGCCAGGGAATTGACCAGGAAGGCCACCTGGGTGTATTCGGAGTAGTCGTCGTCGGCCGCGTGGAACCGGTCGAGCAGCGAGTACCCCAGGGCCCGGTCGGCGTCGGCTATCCGCCGTCGCGCGTATCTGTCGAGAACCATGAACTTGCCGACCGTGGAAAAGCTTGACGGCCCCATTCCAGGAAATACGACAGCTGTCTTCTCTTCCATCAGCATTTCACCCAACAGTCAGCTAGCGGACAGCGTGACCGAGGCTACGGCGGGGTTTCGGCCGGCGACCACCCCATAAGCCCCCTAAGCCGACCCCGCACCGGTGCGCACGGAGTTCCGGGCGGCGGGGGTCGGACCGCGACAGCAGGGGTGACCTGCGGCGCAGGCCGCTCGGCGCGGTCTTTTGTACGGGTTGGGGCCCGTTGACAGGGTACGTAGGGGTTGCCCCCGCGACACCGCGAAAAATAGCGTGAGCCCGTCGGCGAAGGCGACCCGTGGTCCAGGGGCACAGAGCGCGGCCCACCCCGGGCCGACGCCTATGAGGCGCGGCGCGAGCGTGCGGAACTCTGCCGGAAATTCTCTGATTCTCGACCCAGTATTGTCGGCACGGCCCGAGGGGTTTTCCAGATGACGTCACCAAGCCCGGCTTCGATAGGCATGCTCGTTCCGGACTTCCCGTTCTCCTACGACCGGTGGCTGACCCACCCGGCCGGGCTGGGCGTGCTGCCACCGGAGCGGGCCGGCACCGAGGTCGCGGTGGTCGGCGGCGGCATGGCCGGACTGACCGCCGCGTACGAGCTGATGCGGCTGGGACTGCGCCCGGTGGTGTACGAGGCCGGCGACCTCGGCGGCCGGATGCGGGCCGTGCCGTTCGCCAAGCACCCGGAGTACGTGGCCGAGTTGGGCGCGATGCGCTTCCCGGTCTCGGCGAAGGCGCTCTACCACTACATCGACCTGCTGGGACTGGCGACCAAGCCGTTCCCGAACCCGCTGGCGCCCGCCACCCCGGGTACTCTGATCGACCTCAACGGCGAGCAGGAGTGGGCGCGTTCGCCGCAGGACCTGCCGGAGCTGTACCAGGAGGTCGCGGACGCCTGGGAGAAGGTGCTCCAGGAGCGTGCGGACCTCTCGACGATGCGCGACGCGATCGCCCGGCGGGACGTGCCGATCCTCAAGGCCGTCTGGAACCGCCTGGTCCGCGAGTTCGACGACGAGTCTTTCTACGGCTTCCTGGCGAGCTCCTCGGCGTTCCACTCGTTCCGGCACCGGGAGATCTTCGGCCAGGTGGGCTTCGGCTCGGGCGGCTGGGACACCGACTTCCCCAACTCGGTGCTGGAGATCCTCCGGGTGGTCTACACCGAGGCGGACGAGAACCACATGTCGATCGTGGGCGGGGTGCAGCAACTGCCGTACGGCCTGTGGCGGCACGCGCCCGAGGCCCCGACGCACTGGCCGGCCGGCACCTCGCTCGCCTCGCTGCACGAGGGCGGCGTGCCCGGTCCGGCCGTGGTGGGCCTGCGGCGCAAGGGCGAGGAGTTCGTGGTCGAGGACGCGGACGGTGGCATCCGCCGGTTCCCGTCCGTGGTGTTCACCCCGCACGTGTGGACGCTGCTCAACCGCATCGACTGCGACCCGACCCTGCTGACCCAGCCGCAGTGGACGGCCGTCGAGCGCACCCACTACATGGGCTCGTCGAAGCTCTTCGTCCTCACCGACCGGCCGTTCTGGCGGGACATCGACCCGCGGACCGGTCACGAGGTGATGGGGATGACGCTCACCGACCGGATCGCGCGCGGCGTCTACTTGTTCGACAACGGCCCCGACCGCCCCGGCGTGATGTGCCTGTCCTACACCTGGAACGACGACTCGCTGAAGTTCGCCTCGCTCACCGACCACGAGCGCCTGGAGGTCCTGCTGGCCCGACTGGGCCGGATCTACCCGGACCTGGACATCCGCTCGCACATCATCGACGAGCCGATCACCGTCACCTGGGAGACCGAGCCGCACTTCATGGGCGCGTTCAAGTCGAACCTGCCCGGCCAGTACCGCTACCAGCGGCGGCTGTTCACGCAGTTCATGCAGGACGGCGTGAAGCCCGGGCACCGCGGCTTCTTCCTGTGCGGCGACGACGTCTCATGGACCGCGGGCTTCGCGGAGGGCGCGGTGACGACGGCCCTCAACGCGGTGTGGGGCGTGGTCCACCACCTGGGCGGCCACGCCCCGCGGGCCAACCCCGGTCCCGGTGACCTCTTCGACTCCCTCGCGCCCCTGGATCTCCCGTACTCGTGATCCGGCACGCCACCACCGACCGTCCACGTCCTCGCGAAACGAGGTAGCACGACCGTGACCACCAACGAACCGGTGCTGATGGGCCCCGCCATGACGCTGCCCCAGGCCCTGAGCCTGCGCGCCGAGAAGCAGCCCGACGACACCGCGTACGTCTACCTGCGGGACGGCGAGGAGCCGGACGGCTCGCTCACCTACCGGCAGCTGGACGTCGACGCGCGTTCCCGGGCCGCCGCGCTGGCGGCGGCCGGCCTCGGCGGGGGCAGCGCGGTGCTGCTCTACCCCTCGGGCCTGGAGTTCGTCCGCACGCTGCTCGGCTGCATGTACGCGCGGGTGTCCGGCGCCCCGGTGCAAGTGCCCCGGCGGGCCACCGGTCTGGCGCGCCTGCGCCGGATCGCCGACGACGCGGGCACCACGACCGTGCTGACCACCGCCGAGGTGAAGCGCGACCTGGAGGAGCGCTTCGGCGACCGCACGGAGCTCGCCGGGCTCACCCTCGTCGACACCGGCGCGCTGCCGCGGGCCGAGTGGACCGGCGGGTTCCCCGAGCCGGAGGACACCGCGCTGCTGCAGTACACCTCCGGCTCGACGGGCGACCCCAAGGGCGTCATGGTCACCCATGCCAACTTCCTCGCCAACGTGGCCGAGACCGACGAGCTGTGGCCCTCCGGACCGGACGGCGTGGTCGTGTCCTGGCTCCCGCTCTTCCACGACATGGGGATGCTCTTCGGCGTCCTGATGCCGCTGTGCGAGGGGATGCCCGCCTACCTGATGGCGCCGGACGCCTTCGTCCGCAGCCCGGGCCGGTGGCTGGCGGCCATCGACCGCTTCCGGGGCACCCACGCCGCCGCGCCCAGCTTCGCGTACGAGCTGTGCGTGAAGGCCGAGCAGGAGGGCAAGGTGGCGCCCGGACTGGACCTCTCCTCGTGGCGGGTGGCCGCCAACGGCGCGGAGCCGGTGCGCTGGCAGGCGGTCCGGTCCTTCGCCGAGGCCTTCGCGCCGGCCGGCTTCCGCCCGGAGGCGATGTGCCCCGGCTACGGCCTCGCCGAGAACACGCTCAAGGCGACCGGCAGCCGGCCCGCCGAGGAGCCGGCCCTGCTCTGGGTGTCCACGGACGCCCTCCGGGCGGGCCGGGTCACGGTGTCCGCCCCTGGGGCGGACGCGCAGCCGCTGGTCGGCTCGGGCGTCCCGGTGCTCGGTACCACGGTGCGGATCGTCGACCCGGCCTCCCGGACCGCTCTGGCCGATCGCGAGGTCGGCGAGATCTGGGTCTCCGGACCGTGCGTGGCCGCGGGCTACCACGGGCGTCCGCAGGAGTCCGAGGAGACCTTCCGGGCGTCGATCGACGGGCAGGAGGAGGCCGGCACCTTCCTGCGCACCGGCGACCTCGGCTTCGTCCACGACGGCGAACTGTTCGTCACCGGCCGTCTCAAGGACGTCATCATCCGCCAGGGGCGGAACTTCTACCCGCAGGACATCGAGCTCTCCGCCGAGACCGCTGCTCCCGGCCTGCACCCCAACGCGGCCGCGGCGTTCTCCGTCGACGACGGTGAGCGCGAGCGCCTGGTCATCGTCGTGGAGGCGGACGGCCGGGCCCTGCGCACCACCGGTCCCGACGAGTTGACGGCGCGCATCCGCGCCGCCGTCCACGAGGGCCAGCGGCTCGACGTGGACGAGGTCGTCATCGTGCGGCGCGGCTTCCTGCCCCGGACGACCAGCGGCAAGGTGCAGCGCCGGGCCTGCCGGAACCGCTACCTGAACGGCGAACTGAAGCACGCCTCGGCAGCGGAGAGGAGCGCCTGATGGCCTCGGACACCCCACACGCCCACGAACAGCGGGCGGGGACGGCCGCCCGACTCGCCGAACTGCAGCGCCGCCGCGACGAGCTGGCCGCACGGGCCGACTCCACCGCCGCCCGCAAGCAGCACGAGAAGGGCAAGCTCACCGCCCGCGAACGGATCGACGCGCTGCTCGACCCGGGCTCCTTCGTCGAACTCGACGCGCTGGCGCGGCACCGCAGCCACGACTTCGGCCTGGAGCGGAACCGTCCGCTCGGCGACGGCGTGATCACCGGCTACGGCACCGTCGACGGCCGGAAGGTGTGCGTGTTCGCCCAGGACTTCACGGTCTTCGGCGGCAGCCTCGGCGAGACGTACGGCGAGAAGATCGTCAAGGTGATGGACCTGGCCCTCAGCACGGGCTGCCCGGTCATCGGCATCAACGACTCCGGTGGCGCCCGCATCCAGGAGGGCGTGGTCTCGCTCGCCTACTACGCGGAGATGGTCCGGCGCGAGGTGGAGGGTTCGGGCGTCATCCCGCAGATCTCGCTCATGATGGGCCCCTGCGCCGGCGGCGCGGTCTACGCCCCCGCCATCACCGACTTCGTCGTGATGGTCGAGGACATCTCGCACATGTTCGTCACCGGCCCCGAGGTGCTGCGCACCGTCATGGGCCAGCACGTCGACCGCGAGGAACTCGGCGGCGCGCTCGTCCACAACACCGTCTCCGGCAACGCGCACTACCTCGCGCAGGACGAGAAGGACGCCTTCGAGTACGTGCGGCTGGTGCTGGGACACCTGCCCTCCAACAACATGGAGGACCCGCCGGTCTACGCCGCCACCGAACCGGAGACCCTCACCGCGGCCGACCGGGCGCTCGACACCCTGGTGCCGGACAGCCCCAATGTGCCGTACGACATGCGCAAGGTCGTGAAGACCGTGTTGGACGGCGGCGAACTGCTGGAGGTGCAGCCGCTGTTCGCCAAGAACGTGGTCTGCGGACTCGGGCGGATCGACGGGCACAGCGTCGGCATCGTGGCCAACCAGCCGATCGTCTCCGCCGGCGCCCTGGACATCGACGCCAGCGAGAAGGCCGCGCGCTTCATTCGGATGTGCGACGCCTTCCACGTCCCGATCGTGAGCTTCGTCGACGTCCCCGGCTTCCTGCCCGGCCTGGAGCAGGAGCAGGCCGGCATCATCCGCCGCGGCGCCAAGCTGATCTACGCCTATGCCGAGGCGACCGTCCCGATGGTCACCGTGGTCACCCGCAAGGCGTACGGCGGCGGTTACGGCGTCATGGGGTCCAAGCACCTGGGGATCGACATCAATCTCGCCTGGCCCACCGCCGAGATCGCGGTGATGGGCGGCGAGAGCGCTGTGACCGTGCTGCACCACCGCGCGGTCAAGGCGGCCGAGGACCCGGCCGCCGAGCGGGCCCGGCTGCGCCACGAGTACGAGCAGGCGCTCTGCAACCCGTACGCGGCGGCCGAACGCGGCTACGTGGACGCGGTGATCATGCCGCACGAGACCAGGCGGGCCGTCGCCGGCGCGCTGGAGACGCTGCGCGGCAAGCGCACCTCCCGGTTGCCCCGCAAGCACGGCAACATCCCGCTGTGAGCGGGGCAGGAGGCGGCGGCACCGCGCACCCGGTCGAGGACGGCCTGCTGGTGGTGCACGGATGCCCGACGAACGAGGAACTGGCGGCCGTGGTCGTCGCGGTGACGGCGCTGACCGCCACCGGGGACCCCACCGGTGCGGCCGGCCCGGCCCGGGTCGGCCGGGGCTGGGCGGCCCCCGCCCGGCGAATGACCCGCTGGCCCCGGCGCTGGGGCACCGGTGGCTGACCGGCCGCGCGTGCGGCCGCACGACCACCCGAAACGACGAGCAAACGGCAGGGACGAGGGAGTTCAACGTGCGTAAGGTGCTGATCGCCAACCGGGGGGAGATCGCGGTGCGGGTCGCCCGGGCCTGCTCGGACGCCGGTATCGCCAGCGTCGCCGTCTACGCCGAGCCGGACCGGGATGCGCTGCACGTCCGCGCGGCCGACGAGGC
>NZ_JBHWDU010000148.1:0-10535 GCF_042734825.1 Kitasatospora sp. NPDC059648
CATCCGCATAGCGCATACCAACGGCATAGCGCGCAAATGACCGTCAGTCAGCTACGCAAACAGGCCAATCACCTTGAAGCGCCGAGATCAGTATGTGGCTGGGATCGAGGGCGTGCGGGCGTGTTGCGGTGCCGTGTTGCACCCCGTTGCCCGGTCCGCTGGCCTCGGCGGGTTCCCGCTGGCCGCCCGCGCCGCCCCGTCGCTGCGCCCTTGCCGCCGTCCTGATCGACCTCCTGTCCGGCCGCCAGGCCGTCACGCTGCGCCCGGCTCGGCCGCCCTGCCCGCGCCCCGGCGGCCTTCCTGGTCGGCCGCGGCTGGCTGGTCAGGGTGTGGGTGGGTTGAGGAGGGGGCGGAGGTGATCGGGTAGGTCGGGGTGGTCTCGCCAGGGGGTGGCGAGGGCCTGGAGGGCGGCCCAACAGGCGCGGGCGGCGGGGTCTGGCTGCTCCTGGCCGAGGCAGTGCCACAACGCCTGGTAGAGGTATCGGGAGGCGGCGAAGACCGCCTGAACTGCGTTGCGGACGACGGTGCGCTGCTCGTCCTGAAGAGGGTGCGTGGTGCCCGGGATACGGATGACGGGGCCGAGAGCGGCGTAGGCCTGCCCGTCGATGAAGTCGTGCAGGTCTCTCAGCTGCTGCCGTGTCGGCAATGGCGGCTCGGGTATGGCGGGAGAGGTCACGACAGCACGCTACCGGCCGTCACACGGCCCGCGGTCTCGTGCTGCCCGCCGCCCGTGCCGTGGTCCTCGACGGTGGGCCGCCGCCTGGCCGCCGGGACCCGGCCCAGCTGCCGTCGCGCCCCGCTGCCCTGCCCGTCCCGGCCGTCGTCGCTGCCGCCTGCCGTTGGCCGTCCGTGGCGTGCCGTTCGCCGCCGCCGTCCGGCCGCGCACCGGGCCGCTGCGCCCGGCCGCGTTCCGGCCGTGTCGCTGCGTTCGGCGGGAACCTGGCGGATCGCCGCCGTTAGCCGTCTGCCGTCCGGCCCCGGCCGTTCCGCTGTCCGGCCGTTGTGCCGCCGCCTGCCGCCTGCCGCCTGCCGCTGGCCGTTTGCCGTCGGCTGTTCGGCTCGTCTGCCGCTGCTGTGCCGCCCCGGCGCGGTCTCGGACGGCCCGGCCGCCGCCCGCCTCCAGGTCGCAGCCCGGCGCCCGCCTGTGGGTCCCGCCGACGCGGTCGGCCGGACCCACGGTCCGCGGCGGGATGCCTGTGCGGAGCCGCTTGCAGATGCGGCTGAATGAGGCTGCCACGAGGGCGGGTGTGGGTGTCATCAGTTCGGCTACGCGGGAGCACGAGACTGTGGCCGCTCCTAGCGGCGGGTTATGACGACGGAGAACACGGGGGTGGTGGGGGTGCGGTCGGCGGAGGAGGTGTTCGCCGCCCTGGAAGGGCTTGATGCGCGGTGTCGACCGTTCACCAACGAGCAGGGGTTGCTGGAGGCGTACCGGTGGGCGGTCGGCGCGCGGACCGCCCACCGGTGACAGCCGCCGGAGGACCGCCTGGAACGGGAGGCCGAAGAACAGCTGGAAGCCGCCCGCACGGCCAACGCCGCGCTGCGCCCGTGCTGGACGTGCCGGGGCTCGATCGGGGGGAAGGAGGGCTCGAACCTGGAGCTGCGGGAGAAGGCCGGGCCGGACCGGCTGGAGTGCCCCGAGTGCGTACAGGCCCGCGCCGCACAGGACTTGGGCCCGCTGATGCTGCCTGCCCCGACCAAGCGCGAGCAGGTGGCCGCCCTCTCCGGCGACCTGCCCGCACCGGTGCTCGCGAGCATCCTCGGACTCCACCCCTACACCGCAGTCCGCTGGGCCGGGTTCGCCAAGACCTCTTGGGCCGACTACCTCGCCACCCGCGCCCGTGACATCGGACGAATCCAGGCTGGGACGCCCACAACGGAGGATCCTGCTCCTCCCAGCAGAAACGCGACTGACAACTTCCGTTGACTTCGAGACCATCAGGCAGTGACTATAGAACTGCATCTGCTGTCCCTTCGTGTCGTCGTGCCACCGCTCGGGACCCGGGGGGCCGCAGTGGAATGCCGACCGATCGTCGACGGACGAGACATCCTGGCCGAGGTGTTCGAGGAGGGCCCAGGGGAGGATCCGCGGTATCTGCTGGGTCCGAAGTCGCTGCTGCATGCGACCGACACTCCTCGTGAGGTGCGGGTCGCTGTGGCTGGATGCGCCGAGGCCTGCTGCGGCGCTGTCTATGTGACGATCAGGCACGATGGGCAGCACGTGGTCTGGAGCGGCTGGCGCAACCCGCTTGCGGAGGAGGCCGGTCTCCCGGAGTTCAGGTTCGACGTCGCCCAGTACGAAGCGGAGGTCGACCGGGCCGCGGCGGATCACAGCTGGGAGTGGCCGGCCCGAACAGTCGCCAGGCTGCTGGAGGGGCGGCTTCGGGAGCACACCGACTGGCTGGCGGCCTGGGAATGCGAGCTGGGAGCTGTCTCCGCCTGGCACTGGGACCCTGACCAGATCACCGTCTTCCTGTTCCACCCCGGCCGCTCGGCGATCAGGGAAGACCGTCCTTGGCTTCAGTTCAGGATGACCATTCCGATCTCCGCAGACGACCCGGCTGACCAGGTCGACACCCTTGAGGCCTGTCTCACGGCCGGAGACCCCCGCGAGGTCGCCGAGGTCTGTGGGGGTTCGAAGGAGTTCGCCGATCAGCTCGGCTATCCCTGGCCCGGCCCCCGACGACGCGCTCGAACCGCAGACGAGGCCGGGAATACGGCACGTCAGGAATAATGCAAGGCCTCACCGTTCCGGAGCCCGTCGTGCACGAAGAGGCGTGGCAGGCCGGCGCGACGCTGCACGCCGCCCTCGCCCAGCACCCCGCCCATCCTGACCACACCCCCGACGAGGACCAGCCCGACGACCAGGAGCAGGCGCTGCTCGGCGACGTCCCCCACCGGGTCCGCCGCCGGGCCGCCGGGATGACCCTGGAGAACATCCAGCACGCCCTGGAACAGGCCCAGTTCGAGGAACGCTGCGCCGACCGGCACGCCGACGCCGGCCACGAAACCGCCTACACCACCGCGGCCACCATCCGCGCCGAATGGCAGCGCATCCACGACCACACCGCCACCACCCGCGCCGAACGCTACGACCCCGACCACGACACCGCCCTCCAGCACGCGCTGCGCCGTGAGCACCACCGCCAGGACGTGGCCGACCGGGCCCGCGAAGCCGCCCTACGCGCCCGCCAGACCACCGACGTCGCCCACCGCCGCCTCGCCGGCACCGCAGCCCAGCCCCTCTACACCGCCCTCGAACGCGCCGGCCTCCACACCCTCACCGACGACGACCACCAGGCCGTCCGCGACCTCACCCGCACCCTCGACCCCGCCACACTGCGCCAGGTCACGAGCTGGCTGGAGCGCACCCGCACCGCCGCCGCCGCGCTGCGCGGCCCCGGGCAGGAGCGGCCCGGGCGGCCCGTCGTACGGCGCAGCACGTTCTGACGGACCGGGCCCGCCCAGAGGTGTTGACCTTGATCTTCGGCGGGCGTTGGATAGGCGCTCCCAGGGCGGGGCGCCCCACGCCCGGACCGCAGCACGGGAAGGAACCGGTGCCCTGTGAGCGATCCCCACGCCGAGCAGCCGAACATTCGCCGCCTCGACTGCGAGGACTGCCAGGCGAGCCCGGACAGCGGCGACATCCGCACTCTCGCGATCGGCACCGCCGGCACCACCGAGACCTGGCACACCCGCGGTTGCCCCGCCTACACGATCCACCAAATCCTGGGGGAGGCCAGCGCCCAGAAGGTCAAGGAACGGCAGGCCCGGGCCGAGGAGGCGTTCTTGGCCGCGTACCGCCGGCTGCGTGAAGCCACGCACACGCTCCCGGCCGACGATGCCTCAGCCCCCTTCGCCACGGCCCTCCTGGAACTCGCCCAGGCCCAGGCCGGCGACACCAGCCGCTCGGTCGCCCTGCCGACCTGGACAAAAATCCTCAACCGGCACATCCCACGACCCCACTGACCACCGCCCGACATCCGGACGACAGGAACTCTCCGGCAGGAACCAACGGCGTCGACCACCACCAAACGGTCAACCCCATCGCGTCCGACGACCCCGACCGCTACGCCGCCGCTTCCCCGGCCGGCTCACCGTCGATGTGCTTGAGCAGGCTGCGGGCCGCAACACGGTCCTCACCCGACAGCGAGGCCCAGTACTCGTCCGCCCACACCACATGACAGGCCTGCCGCTCAGCCTCCTCCAGCCGAGCCGACTCGGCCAGCTGCTCCTCACTCAACCCCTGCCGAGCGGCCTCCAGATCACCACTCCAGCACGGCAGCGCAGATAGGGTCTGTACGGTCTTCGGCTCTGTCCCGTAATCGGTGGTGACGAAGTGTGACGGCGGTCGTTGGCATGGTGTGCGTGGTGTCAACGAGCTTGTGAGCGTGGTGTTTTCAGGACTGTCGGCCCTTGTCATCGAGGAGGTAACGGACGAGGGCGAGGTGATCCGGGTGTCGGCGCGGACGCGGGACGATCCGGTGCCGTGCCCGGTGTGCGGGCGGCCGACGAGGCGGGTGCACGGCTTCCACGGTCGGGTGGTCGCGGATGTCCCGGTGGACGGGCGGCGGGTCGTCGTGTCGGTGCGGGTTCGGCGTCTGGTCTGCCCGGTGCTCGGCTGCCCGAGGCAGACGTTCCGCGAGCAGGTTCCCGGCGTAGTGGAGCGCTACCAGCGCCGCACCCGACGCCTGGCCGACCAGCTCGGCGCGGTGGTCAAGGAGTTAGCGGGCCGGGCGGGCGCCCGCCTCTCCCGTGCCCTGACGTGCGCGATCTCCCGTTCGAGTGCCCTGCGCCTGCTCATGCGCCAGACACTGCCGCCACCGCGGGTGCCGCGCGTACTGGGCATCGACGACTTCGCCCTCAAGCGCCGGCACCGCTACGCGACCGTGATCATCGATGCCGAGACCGGCGAGCGGATCGACGTCCTGCCCGGACGCACCGCCCCGGCCTTGGCGGCGTGGCTGCGCGAGCACCCCGGGGTCGAGTACGTCTGTCGGGACGGCTCCGGCTGCTACGGCGAGGCCATCCGCCAGGCCCTGCCCGAAGCGGTGCAGGTCAGCGACAGGTGGCACCTCTGGTCCAACCTGTGCGACAGGGTCCTGGCCGAGGTCCGCTCCCACACCGCCTGCTGGGCCGCCGCCGTGAACCCCGTCCGACCCGGGGGCGTGCGCGAGCAGACGACCCGCGAGCGCTGGAAGCGAGTGCACGACCTGCTCGACCAGGGCGTCGGCCTGCTCGAATGCGCCCGCCGCCTCGATGTCGCCCTGAACACCGTCAAGCGGTACTCCCGCATGAAGGAGCCCACCGGCGACCGCCGCGCACCCCGCTACAAGCCCACGCTCGTCGACCCCTACCGCGACCACCTGCGCGCCCGCCGGGCGGAGGAACCGGCTGTCCCTTTCCTCCAACTCTTCAAAGAGATCAAGGAATTGGGCTACACCGGGAGCCTCAACCTGTTCTACCGCTACATCACCCAGGGCCGCGCGGAGGGCGACAAGCCAGTCACCACCCCGAAACACTTCACCCGCCTCCTGCTCTCCAAGCCCGAGAACCTGCGCGACAACGACACCGCACTCCTGCGGGAACTGACACAGACCTGCCCGGCGATGGCCGAACTTGCCCGCCTCGCCAGCGAGTTCGCCCAGCTACTGACCCCGGAACCGGGCAACGACGCCAAGCTGACCGACTGGATCACCACGGTTCGCGCCGCCGACCTGCCCCACCTGCACTCCTTCGCGAACGGCCTCGAACTCGACCGCGCCGCCGTCGACGCGGGACTCACGCTCCCCTACAGCAACGGCCGCACCGAAGGCGTCAACACGCGAACCAAACGGATCATGAGGCAGATGCACGGCCGTGCTGGCTTCCCCCTGCTCCGCCACCGCATCCTCCTCCAGTGATCACTACAGAGCGCTACCACCGATTATGGGACAGAGCCGATTACGGGACAGAGCCGTTCACTGGACACACCCGGCCGAGCCCGGCTCGCCCTCCGAGGCGGCCCTGCGTCTGCTGGGCAACATCACCGCACCGGAGACCGAGGGCACCTCTGCGGCCGTGTGACCACTGTGTGGGCGATGGTGTGGCGAGGGCGGCAATGACCTCGCGCAGTCCGGTCACCGTTTGATCCACGGCAGCGTCTGTCGTATCCCGGCGGAGCCGACTGGCCGCTCTCTACGGGTCCGTCCAGAT
Source organism: Kitasatospora sp. NPDC059648 (assembly GCF_042734825.1). NCBI lineage: Bacteria > Bacillati > Actinomycetota > Actinomycetes > Kitasatosporales > Streptomycetaceae > Kitasatospora > Kitasatospora sp. NPDC059648. The sequence goes on from NZ_JBHWDU010000148.1 coordinate 6,196, forward strand.
GATCCGGCATACGACTGCGGTGGCTGGTCCTGCTCCCGTGGCAGCACTCTTGATCACGTCCTGAGTCTTCCCGGACCTGAGGAACTCGTGCTCATAGCGGTACTCGTCCAGGCGGGAGCTGGTGAGCAGTTCGGCCCCGCGGATGAACTGCGAGCTGCGTCGGCGGTCCAAGGGATGTATCAGCCGGTCGATCCAGCGGCCGTATATTCGGGTGGTAGTCCCGACCGACAAGCAGACGGCGACCAGTTGCCGCAAGGCGATGGCTGAGGCGATGGCGGCGAGCCAAACTGTCAGCGTCGGTTGGTACTTGAAGAACGATGCGTCGCTGACAATCCCCATCGCGACGATCACCGGTATCGTGCTCACCGCCGCGGCGACGATCCGGGTTGGCACGAGCAGGCGGCGGGCGAAGCTCATCTCCTCCCGTCCCAGCACCGTGGGCAGGAAGGCCGTCAGGAAGAGTGCGGCTGCGGAGAACACGGCGTCGGACCGTTGCTCGATGGTGGGCCTGTCCGTGAAGCAGAAGAAGAGGATTCCGGCTATCAACAAGGAGGCGAACAGGACGGCTACCATCCAGAGCGTCCGGAACGGCGCGATGCGGAAGAACGCCCGTCCCCGGGTGCCCCAGGGCACGGTCGTGATCGGGTAGATGCCGAACCTGGTGGCGTGCGGCGCCCAGCTAGTGTCGGGGCCGAGCCACTTCACGGCCTTGCCCTCCGCCTCGGAAGCCTCGTCGAACAGTCCGGCGCCCTTCAGCCCGACGTCCTTGGGTGTAGTCAGCTCGAAGTGGTAGGACCGCGCATAGGCAGAGTTGGAAGCGTTGATCACAAGGTCGATGTATTCGACGCCGATGAACCGTTTTGCCAAGTACTTGAGCCGCTCCAGCGACATCCATCGTCCATGGCGGGCCGTCGTGTAGAAGTCGAGCGGGCGGTCGTACCGGTACTTCACGATCATGCGGGTCCCGGGTTGCGGAGGCTCCTCGAAGGCAGCGAACAGGATGAAGTTACGCGAGAGCATGCGGGCCAGGACCAGGAAGGCTTGAGCCCGGGACGAGTCGGGGAATCCCCACCGCAGGGCGTTCTCCAGCAAGGGCTCGAGGGATTCCTCGAGGTTCTCGTCGTAGTCCTCCCTGAGGACCTCGTCCGCGCAATCCGCCAGTACTTCCGGGTGGTCTGCGTAGGTCGAGCCCAGAACCACGGCCCACTCGACCAGCATGATCTTCATGACAGACCGCCCTAGCTCCCGGGGGACCTTGTGTAGGGGTTGTTCTTGCTGTCCCAGAAGCTGAAGTTGACCATGGCCTCCTTCCGGAGAAGGGCGATCGGCAGGAGCGTGAACCCGGTTCCGTGCCGCAGTCGGACTCTGGGCAACTCCTCCGGCACGAGGAAATCGACGCTCACCTGCCGATGCAGCGTCAGCCCGTCCGGGAACCGGACCGAGTCGACACGCCGGCTGATCCAGTCCTTACTGAAGAAGATGAGCTTGATCAACTTTCTTGCCTCAGGCCCTGACAGGACGCCCCTGTAATCCTCGCCGGTTGAAAGTCCCATGACCACTCCCAGAGCCCACGCCTGACCGCCGGCTGAACGACGTACACCGGCCTCTCTCCACCGTGCGACGGGGGCTCCGACCGGAGCAACTTCGAAGCGGAGGTTCCGCGGTCCGCCCACCCGGCCCCGACCGGGCCCGGCAGCAGACAACACGGCTCGATAGGCCCGGTCTGGTGGTGCTACAGCCGCGACACCTCCACTGCCTGACCAACTCCCTCGACACCGCAAAGACCGGGCGCACTGCGACCAGCGGCAGGGCGGGGAGGACCGCCAGTGCCGTGCAGGGGGCTGCAGAATGCCCCACGTGTGCAGGCCCGCGCGGTAAATGACTTGGGCCCTGGTGCTGCCCGCCCCGACCAAGCGCGAGCAGGTGGCCACCCTGGTCTCCGCCCCGGGCGATCCGTGGTGGGAAGCACGGGTGCTGCACGCGAAGCTCTACCCGGTGAGGGGCCGCAAGGTGTGACCTGTTGGTGTTGGTGGGCGTGGAATGGCCGCGCACGCCGTATTGTCTGGACCTCTGGCCGGGCTCGGCGGGGGTGTGGGTGGGTGGTGTCGGTGGCCCGGTTTGGTGACTGTGTGTGGTGGTGGGTGGGGGTTGGGGGTCGGGTCGGCCTGCTTGGGGGTCGGCCTGGTGTTGTGGGCTGTTTTCGGGGGTGAATTCCGCCGGTAATTCGGTTGGGTTGTCTTGGCGGATTTGTTGCCGGTGGTGGTCTGGATTCGGGGTCGGAATTTCGGTGGCTGGGGGCTGGTGTTCGGGTTTGGTGGGGGTCGGGCCCGGCGTCGTCCGGGGCCTGCTGCGCCCTGCTGCGCCCTGCTCCGGTCGCTGCGCGGTGCCGGTGGTTGGCGGCCCGGTCGCCGTCCAGCGAGATGCCGACCTTGATTCGCTGGTGTGGATGCGAAGGTCCAGCGCGCATCCGGGCGGCAGTCAGGCCTGCGGCGCCCGCGCCGTGTGGCGCGGCAGCTCCGGGGGCCGGCCAGCAGGCGCCTGCCTGCCGTGCAGCACCACGTGCACGGCGGGGAGGCGCTGCGGCCGGCGTGTTCTTCGATCTGCCGGGCCGCTTGGTCCAGCGCCTCGCGGCTGACGGTCCGTGGGTGGCCGCGCCAGCTGGTGTCGGCGTGCTCGTAGACGTAGCAGTGGTCGCAGGCCAGGGCGCAGCGGCTTTGGACTTTGAGGACGAGGCTGGCCGCCGTGTTCAGCGGGTCATGAGCCAGTGGCCGAGCAGGGTGATGGGGAGGCTGCCGGCGGCGTAGACGGCGCCGAGGAGGGCACGTCGGCCCAGGGTTCGGGCGTGACGGCTCCACCGCCGGCTGCGGTCGCCTCGGCTCGGGCTGGGGGGTTGGGCGTTAGGCTCCATGGTTGGTACTCCCTGTTGCTAGACAGTCGGGTATTGGTCGGGGAGCCCCTTAGGTCAGTGCCGGCATGCACTAGCCGACTCGGAGGCTCCCCGACGTGTGTGCGGAAGATAGCTGACACTGCGTCAGCATCTCCCCGCGGGCACAAGCTACACAAAGCGGCGCGAGGCGGCCCTGCGCTACAAGAGGCGCAGACCGCTGTGCCATCCATCTCGGCGATGTCGAAACCGGGCCGCTGCCCGGTGCCGCGCCCCGCTGGTCCGTTGCCGGGACCCTGGCCGCCGTCCTGGTCGGCCGCCAGGCCGTCCCGCTGCGCCCGTCTCGGCCGTCCGGCCCGCCCGCCCGGTGCAGTGCCCCGCTGCGCCCCGCCCTGGTGGCCATCCTGGTCCGGTGTTGGTTTGGTGTCGCCACTCCGGGAATTGCCAGGGTGACGCTGGTCGGGATTTCCTGGGCGGTCTGGAAGGGCGGTCTCCGTGTCGGCATGGAGGGCTGTAGGCCACTTTCCGGCGTGCCAGAATTCGATTCCTCACCACTGCGCCCCGAAAGGGGTAAGGATTTCCGCCTGAAAGGGAGAGAAAGGGAATTAGCATTCCCGCCGCAAGTGCGGCCGAATAGAGCCGGGATGGACGGTTGCCGTGAGGTTGCCTGTTCGCCTCCAGCGCCCGCACGGGAACCGGTACGATAGAGCTGGCACGAAAGCCGGTGAAACGCCGCCGGATACGCTTCGGATTCCGATCCGGAGTCTGCGGTTGAGGGCCTGTCAGGGGCCGCCGAACGGGGTGCCCGTGAGGGCCCGCCACCGGGGCCGGGGAGGCCCGAGCCGGACCGGTGCCCCCAAGGTGTTTCCCGAGGGCCGCAGGCCCCGCCCCGGGGGCGCCGGATGGGCCGCCAGCCCAGCAATCAGGCGGCGGACCGGCCATCGGCCGGGACCGGGGGAGGGCCCCCGGGGGTGGGGTTGTGACTGATACCCGAAGTCCGCGACACATCGTCAACGCCGAGGGCCGCAGGCCCCGGCCGGCACCCCCGCCCGATCGGGGGGATGGCCTACTACCCGAATTTCGCGTCACATCGTCAACGCTCACCCCCGGCGCAGCTCGGGAAACCCTGACAGCAAACCGGCCCGTAGGGCCGTGAAAACACCGGCCCAACAAAGCCGGAAAGCCGGTCGATTGACGGGCCGTAGGCCCGGGGAAAAGCCACCCGATAGGCGGAGCGCAGCGACGCCCGACGCCCGCCCCAACGGCGCGCACCTAGCCCGCGAATTCGCCACCGGCGAATTCTCCTAGCCACCCACCCACCTGCCGAGGCGCAGCCGAGGTCACACCACGCACGGTGACGGCGCAGCCGTCACCCCCGGCTGACGCTGCGTCAGCGGCGCCCAACGGGCCGTCAGGCCCGTTGTAAGCCGTAGGCTTGTCTCTTAGACACATATCC
>NZ_JBHWDU010000149.1:0-10457 GCF_042734825.1 Kitasatospora sp. NPDC059648
CGGCGGGCACCACCGCGGCACCCAGGGCGGTCACACCGGCGGCGCCGGCGAGAATCACGGCAGAGGTGCGCATACGGAGCTTGAAAGCGGGCATGGAGAGCAAGACCTCAATCGGGTTGGGCCAAGTCGCCTCCCGTCCTGGACCGTGGCCGGACAGGGGCCATGACGGTCACGGGGCGCGACTTGGCAGTAAGCCGTTCACCGGCGGGACAGGAGCCGGTGCGGCTGACGACGAATGCCAAGTTGCCAGACCGCAACCGCCCCCGCCAAGACCCCCTCGCTACGACCCGCCGTCGTAGCCGAAGCGGCCGGCACCCCTTCGAGGGGCGGCATGCTCGACGCGCCGGTCCCCGCCGATCCCTCCCGGCCTGCGCGAATGCCCCAGACACCCGGCGAATAGTATTAAAAGGGTGCAAAACGGACAGTACTATCCGGCATCGTGTCTCACATTCCGATGTGAGGGCACTCACCCCCCAGCCCCCGCCGCCATCACCGACAACGCCACCCGCCGTCACACTGGGTCACCACGCCGGGGGCAGCACTGAGACCGCCGCCACACCGCGCCGACACGGGAGCGACGCCCAGGACACCTCCACGGCCGCCGCCGGATCCGCCTCCGCCACGCCCGCCACCGGACGTGGCTGAAATGGCGGGGCCGGCCCGCCCTGCATAGGCTCGGTAGGGAATCCGCGCGCATGCCCGGTCTTCCTGCGGCAGTGTCCGACAGCGGCGGCCGGGGTCCGATCCCGCCGCGCGGGGTTGCGCCGCTCCCGGTGCCGTCCTGGTCGCGAACGGCGGCACCGCTCCCCGGGTCGGTCGAGTTCGGTGGCGGTCCCTCGCGCGGTGACCGTCGTAAGGGAGATCGATTCCCGTGGATCTCAACACCATCACCGAAGTCGTCCGCCGCCCGCCGGATCGACCGGGCGTGGACTGGCGCGAGGGCGACGCCTGGCTCGCCGGGGGAACGTGGCTGTTCTCCACGGAGCAGCCGGGCCTGCGTCGCCTGATCGACCTGACGGCGTTGCGTTGGGATGCCCTCGTGCCGAGCGACACGGGCCTTGAGATCGGCGCCACGTGCACCATCCGTGATCTGTACGCCTTCGTGCCGCCGGACGACTGGATCGCGGGCGCTCTCTTCGCGACGAGCTGCGACGCGTTCCTGGCCTCGTTCAAGGTGTGGAACTCGGCGACCGTCGGCGGCAACATCTGCATGTCCCTGCCGGCCGGCCCGATGATCACGCTGACGGTCGCCCTGGAGGCGGGGTACGAGCTGTGGGCTCCGGACGGGTCCGCGCGCGTCGTCGATGCCCTCGACTTCGTGACCGGCGACAACCAGAACGTTCTGGCTCCCGGGGAGGTCCTGCGGCGCATCACCGTTCCGGCGCGCGCGCTGAGGAAGCGCACCGCGCACCGCCGCTTCACGCTGACCCGGCTCGGCCGTTCGACGGTCTTCCTCGTCGGCACGCAGTCGCCCGGCGCGGACGACCTGCTGCTCACCGTCACGGCCGGCACGACGCGGCCGGTGCGCCTCGCCTTCGACACCGTGCCCGACGCCCGCACCCTGCGGCAGAGCATCGACGTCGTCCCCGCCGACGTCTGGTTCGCGGATCCCAACGGGACCCCCGACCACCGCCGTCACCTGACACAGCACTTCGCCGAAGAGATTCGTCGCGAACTCATGGCTGGGAGCCCGGCGTGACCTACATCGTGAACGGCAGGCGGTTCGACGAGGAACCGGACCCCGGCCAGTGCCTGCGCACCTTCCTCCGCTCACTCGGCCACTACGGCGTCAAGAAGGGCTGCGACGCCGGCGACTGCGGTGCCTGCACGGTGTGGTTGGACGGCGCTCCGATCCACAGCTGCATCACCCCCGCGTTCCGCGCGGACGGTCGTGAGGTGACGACGATCGAGGGCCTCGGGTCACCCGGCGATCTGCACCCCGTGCAGCGGCAGTTCCGCGACGCCCCGGGATTCCAGTGCGGCTTCTGCACCGCAGGGATGATCATGACGTCGGCGGCGTTCACCGAGGCCCAGAAGGCCGATCTGCCAAGGGCGTTGAAGGGCAATCTCTGCCGCTGCACCGGCTACCGGGCGATCGAGGATGCCCTGAAGGGCGTCGCCGGTGTCGAGACGGCCGCCCCGGGGAAGGCCGTGGGGACGAGCGCCGGCCCGCCCGCCGCGGAGGAGGTGGTCACCGGCCGCGCCGAGTTCACGATGGACACCCGCATCGACGGCATGCTGCACCTCAAGGTGCTGCACTCGCCGCACGCGCACGCCCGGATCGTCTCGATCGACAGGACCGCCGCGCTCGCGGTTCCCGGCGTGCATCGCGTCTACACCTGGGAGGACGTGCCGCGCAGGCGTTTCACCACGGCGATCCACACGGACCACCTCGTCGACCCGGACGACACCTTCATCCTCGACGACACGGTGCGCTTCGTCGGCCAGCGGGTCGTCGCGGTGCTGGCAGACACGCCGGGAGCGGCCGAGGAGGGCTGCCGACGGGTCGCCGTCGAGTACGAGGTGCTGCCGGCCGTCTTCGACCCCGAAGAGGCGATGGCCGAGGGGGCGCCGCAGCTGCACGGCTCGCACGACCCCTTCGTCCGCGACCCCCGGCACAACATCCTGGTGGAACTCCACGAGCACATCGGCGATGTCGACGCGGGGTTCGCCGAGGCCGACGTGATCCACGAGGGCACGTACTCCTCACCGCGCGTCCAGCAGGCGCACCTCGAAACCCACGGCTCGATCGCCTGGATGGAGGACGGCCGCCTGAACGTCCGCACCAGTTCGCAGTCGCCGTCGATCGCGAAGGTCAAACTCGCCTACCTGTTCGCGCTGCGCCCGGACCAGCTCCGTGTGTTCTGCAAGCGTGTGGGCGGCGCCTTCGGCGGCAAGCAGGAGGTGTTCTCGGAGGATCTGGCCGCGCTCGCCACTCTGGACACCGGGCGGCCCGTCTGCTTCGAGTACACCCGCGAGGAGGAGTTCACCACGGCCTCGCCCCGGCATCCGATGACGCTGACGGTCAGGCTCGGCGCGAAGGCGGACGGGACGCTCACGGCGTTCCAGGTCCGCAACGTGTCGAACACCGGCGCTTACGGCAACCACGGCGGCGAGACGCTGTTCGCGGGTGGCGCGGCGGGCATGATCTACCGCTGTCCCAACAAGAAGTACGACGCCTTCGCCGTCTACACGAACACCGTTCCGAGCGGGGCGCTGCGCGGCTACGGGATGACGCAGCCGGCGTTCGCCGTGGAGTCGGCGATGGACGAACTGGCCCGCGCCCTGCACCTCGATCCGCTCGAACTGCGGCGGCGCAACATCGTGCGCCCCGGTGATCCGCTCGTCGCCCTGCACGAGGGCCCCGACGACCTGCTGTTCACCGAGGACGGGCTCGCGCAGTGCATCGACCTCGTGGACGACGCCCTGGCCCGTACGGCCGATCAGCCGTCCCCCGGCCCCGGGTGGCTCGTCGGGGTCGGCGTGGCGAGTTCCCTGCACGAGACCGCGCCCCCGACCGATCACATCTCGGAGGCCTGGGTCACGCTCGGCGACGACCTCCGGTACGAGCTGGCCGTGGGAACGGTCGAGTTCGGCCAGGGCACTCCCACCGCCCATGTCCAGATCGCGGCCAACCAGCTGGGCACGACGCCGTCGCGGATCCGCCTGGTGCAGTCCGACACCGACCGCACGGGCTTCGACACCGGCGCCTTCGCGAGTGCGGGCCTCTTCGTGGCGGGCAACGCGGTGCTCCGGGCGGCCAACGCCGTACGCGACCGGATCCTGGAGTTCGCCGCCGCCCACACGGGCGTCCACGTCGTGCTGTGCTCGATGGACGACGACGGCGTCGTGTGCGGCGACCGGCGGGTGACGCTGGCCGAGCTCGTCGCGCTGGCCCGCGCACGCGGCATCCGCTTCACCGCCGCCCGCAAGGCCTACGGCTCCCCCCGAAGCATCGCCTCCAACACGCAGGGCTTCCGGATCGCCGTCCACCCCGTGACGGGCGAGATCCGCATCCTCCACAGCGTCCAGGCGACCGACGCCGGCGCCGTCATCAACCCCGCGCAGGTCCGGGGACAGGTGGAGGGCGGTGTCGCCCAGGGCATCGGCTTCACACTGACCGAGAACTACCTCGTCGACGCCGACGGTGTCATGGTCAACCCGAACTTCCGCAACTACCGCATCCCCGCCTACGCCGACATCCCCCGTACCGACGTGCTCACTGTGGCCTCCTCGGACTCGGTCGGACCGATGCGCTCGAAGGGGATCGCGGAGTGCTGCATCAATCCGGTGGCCCCCGCGCTGGCGAATGCGCTCCACGACGCCACGGGCGTCCGGTTCCGCGCGCTGCCCCTGACCCCGGAACGGATCTACGGCCGGCTCAACGAGAGCCGGACGGTGCCGACGGCCTGAGCACATGACCACGGACAGGCACCCGGACAGCGGCCGGCACGGGGACGCCGCGGCAACGGCGATCATCGGCCAGAAGGTCCTGCCCGGACTGGACCGGGAGTTCGAGACGTGGCAGGAGGACGTCAACGCCGCCGCCGCCCGCTACGCCGGGTTCATCAGCGCCGAGATCTGCCCACCGACGCCCCGGCAACCCGACTGGGTCGTCGTCTACCGGTTCGACTCGATCGCCCACATGCAGGTGTGGATCAACAGCGCGACCCGGCAGCGCTTTCTCGATGCCGGCAGCAAGTACTTCGACGGCCCGGCGACCCAGCAGGTCGTCACCGGCGGCACTCGGACAGCGGACCCGCTGGTGACCGTGGTGGTCACCCATCGGGTCGACCCGCGCCGCGTCGACGACTTCCTGGCCTGGCAGGAGCGCATGAGCCAGGAGGAGAGCACGTTCGAGGGCTTCCGCGGAACCGAGCTCTTCCGCCCGATCGAGGGGCTTCAGGACGAGTGGACCACGCTGTACCGGTTCGACACCGCCGAACACCTCGACGCCTGGCTGACGTCGGCCAAGCGGCAGGAACTCCTTACCGAGGGCGAGGAGTTCAACGCCTTCGAACTGCGCACGATCGACAACTCGTTCGGCAGCTGGTTCGCCTTCGAAGGCGACCACCGGCAAGCGCTGCCCCCCTCGGAAACCAAGACCGCCGTGGCGGTCTGGGTCGGCCTGTACCCGACCGTGGTGCTGCTGACGCTCGCCCTGTCGCCGCTGAAGATGCCGCTCTGGCTCGGGCTGCTGGTGGGCAACCTGCTGTCGAGCTTCATCATGAGCTTCTTCACGATGCCCTACTACGTGAACCCGCTGCTCCGACGGTGGCTGCGGCCGTCACCGGACGAACCCGCGGCGAGGACCAACCTCGTCGGCCTCGGCATCGTCGCTGCGGTGATCGCGTTCTGGGCCGTCGTCTTCTACCTCGTGACGACCCGGTTCTGGTCGCTGCCCTGACCCGGTTCAGGATCGATCACAATCCGTTAAAAATTCCGAGAAAAGTAGCTACATGTAATACCCGGACAGGCGGCGCAACATCCCCTTGAAGATGCACCGCCAGGGTGCGAGACTGGCGACGAGGCCAATCGAACGCAATGTACCGCGAAAATTGGCAGCACGTCAGGCGACAGCCGGTCGCGAAGGCTGTGCTGACGTCGAGCGCCGACATCGCGCGCCATGGAACCGAGGAAGTGATGTCATGGCGCCGTACGCGAGTCGGAGTCACGGGAACGCCGTCACAGTGGAGCCGCCGGAGGGCCTCGCGCGGATCGGACGCTCCGGGCGGGGTTGCGACACGGCCGTCAACGCCGGGAAGTCCAGCTGGTTTCGCATCACCGTCCCGACACCGGTGATCGTCAACCACCCCGCACGCTACCGCGGAAAGTCTCTGTTCTCTTCATGACCGACCCCGGTTTCGGCCGGATCCGCACCTTTCACGCAGGGGACGGATCGGAGACTATTCAGCAATTCAATGATCTCGCATTCGAAACGGAACATCCGACTGGGCTCGACGGGCGGAACACATTCGTTCTGGACCAGCCGCACACGGTGAGCTCCGACATCGGAATTTCTCTCCTCCGCGTCGCGGCGATCGGCTTCGACACCCCGGTCGCACCGTCCCGTCTCATCGGCAGGACGGCGGGCGGCGACTTCACCGCGCGAACGTATCCGAACTACCCGAACTGCCTTAATTGCCTCATAACGTCCACGTGCTGCTGGCTGTCGGTCACCCGCCGATCCTTCCAGCGCCGGGCCGGACGACGGCCGCCAGGACGGACAGGGTCGCCGGTGCGAAGCCTGGAGGCCGTGGGGATCGACGACCCGCTGGACATCTTCGAGTGGTCGACGCCTGGCCGTGAGTCGACGTCAGGGGGCTGTCGAGCACCAATCGGCCCAAGGAGACGACGATGACTGAGCAACATGTGGTGCTGGAAGGAAGCAAACGGCCCTCCATGGCCGATGCGACCCGAGTGGCGGACGCGGACGCCCAGGCTCCGGTGAGCGTGACCGTCACCCTTCGCGGGAAGGTGGTCACCGATGACCGGATCCCCCGCGAGCGGCGTGAGGACGCCGAGAAGACCAAGGCCGTCCTGGAACGCTACGGACTCACGGTCGACGAGGTCCGGCTCCAGCCCGGCAGTGTCGTGGCCAGCGGCCCGGTGAGCGCCATGAACGCCGCCTTCCAGACGGACCTCGGCATCTACCGCAGCCCCGAGCAAGGCGAACTCCGCGCCCGCGAGGGCGTGTTGAAGATCCCGTCCGAGCTAGCAGGGGTCGTGACCGGTGTCTTCGGCCTGGACGAGCGGCGGGTGGCACGGCGGGCCGCCACACAGGCCACGTCTACTGGCGTCCAAGGACCGTTCACGCCGGCAGACCTCGAACGCCACTACGACTTCCCGGACGGCCTCGGGGAAGGCCAGAAGATCGGGATCGCCGAGTTCGCCCCGTGCGGCTACTTCGGCAACGATCTGCAGGCCTTCTGCGACAGCCACAACCTCCCCGCACCGCACGTCGATCTCGTGCCCCTCGGCTTTCAGCCGCCCCAGACCCTCCACGCCGTCCGGCAGCTCTCACCGCAAGCCGAAGACGGCGCGGGCGAGGTGATGATGGACGTGGAGATCATCGCCGGCCTCTGCCCGGCGGCCCAGATCCCCGTCTACTTCGTCCCATGGACCCAGAAGGGATGGATCGATCTGATCGACCAGGCCATCGCGGACCGGCCGGTGACTCTCTCGGTCAGTTACGGGCTCATGGAAGCGGATCCCCAACTCTCCCCAGCCGCCCGTGACGAGGTCTACAAGCGCCTTGAGGGTGCGGCAGGCCTCGGGATCACCGTCTGCGTCGCCTCCGGTGACGACGGAGCCGGGGCTCAGGTCGAGGACGGCGCTGCCCACGTCAGCTTCCCGTCCAGCAGCGAGTTCGTCCTCGCCGTCGGCGGCACCGAGATCAGCTCCACCGGCCAGGAAGTGGCCTGGTGGGAAGCGCCGGGTCGCCGAAACGGCGGCGGCGGCGCGAGCGGGGGCGGCGTCAGTGCCATCGTCGGGCCCCCGCAGTGGCAGAAGAACATCGACGTGGCACCACTGAACGGGAACGCCCCCAGAGGGCGGGTCGTACCGGACGTGGCCGCGCTCGCCGGCGCCCCCGGATACGACTTGTTGTTCGAGGGTCAGCCCCAGGCCCTCGGCGGCACCAGCGCCGCCACCCCGGTGTGGGCCGCACTGATCGCCCGCGTCGACGCCGCACTGCCGGCCGGCAAACGGCAGCGCTTCCTCACCCCCCTGCTCTACAGGAGCATCAACGGGCAGACAGTCGGCCAAGCCGTCTGCCGCGACATCTCGACCGGCCACGACAACGGATCCGATCCCCCGTCGCCGGGATACCCGGTCAAGACCGGTTACGACGCCGTCACCGGCTGGGGCATCCCGGGCGGCACCGCGCTGGTGAAGGAACTGCAGAGCATCTAGTACTCCCACCTTCGACGACCTCTACGAAGTTGGCTCCGAACGCCAGGGACGCTCGCTGATCATCACCGGCAACCGGGCACTCAGCGACTGGTATCCCCTCTCTCCCCGCGCCGGCTACCGCCGCCGGTCCGAAGCACCTCGGACGCCTCTTCCCACTGGTGCGGAACCGGCGGGAGGGGCGACGGTGCGCCAGGCCCGTCCTGCTGGAGCGAGACCGTGCGCGTGGGCGCGGGGATCGAGATGCCCTCCGTCCGGTACCGCTGGTGCAGGCGCTTGATGAACTCGTGCTTGATCCGGTACTGGTCGCTGAACTCACCGACGCCCAGGATCACCGTGAAGTTGATCCTGGAGTCGGCGAAGGTGTGGAAGCGGACGGCGGCCTCGTGGTCGGGCACGCCACCGCTGACGTCGGCCATCACGCTGTCGACGACATCGAGGGTGACCCTCTCCACGTGCTCCAGGTCGCTGTCGTAGCCGACCCCGACCTGGACCAGGATCGACAGCTTCTGCTCGGGCTGGGAGTAGTTCGTCATGTTCGTTCGCGCCAGGCGGCCGTTGGGGATGATCACCAGGTTGTTCGACAGGTTGCGCACCACGCTGTTGCGCCAGTTGATGTCGACGACGTATCCCTCCTCCCCGCTGGTGAGCCGGATGTAGTCACCTGGCTGGACCGTCTTCGAGGCGAGGATGTGCACACCCGCGAAGAGGTTGGCGAGGGTGTCCTGCAACGCCAGCGCGACCGCGAGACCGCCCACCCCGAGGGCGGTGACCAGCGGGGCGATGGACACCCCGAGGGTCTCCAGGGCCACGAGGACGCCCATCGACAGCACCACGACCCGGGTGATGTTGACGAAGATGGACGCGGACGCCGCGACGCCCGTGCGGGACGCGGCCACCGACTGCACCAGGCCGGCCACCACCCGGGCCGCGCTGAGCGTCGCGATGACGATGAGCACGGCCGTCAGCGACTGGCCGACCAGCGCCCCGATCCGCGCGGTGAGCGGCAGGGCCGAAGCGGCCACCTCGGCCCCGGCGACCACGGCCGCCCAGGGGAGGATGGTGCGCAAGGCGTCGACGATGACGTCGTCCCCGCTCCACTTGGTCCTGCTGGCGTGCTTGCCCAGCCATTTCATCAGAGCCCGCAGCACCAGACCGGCCACACAGCCGGAAGCCAGCGCGATGCCGGCCACCACCCAGTCGTGCAGGACCAGGTCCCGGGTCACCGTCCCGCCCCCGCAGCGTGGAGGGCGGGGCAGAGGGCCGTCGTCGGCCGCCGTACGTGCTGTGTCGTCACCTTGTCGCCTGTCAGGTCGTGTTCGTGTGCAGCTTCGCTGGATCGGATGCCCGGATCCGAACGGACTGCCAATCCTGCCCCATCGCCCGGCTGCCGCCACAGCCGGAACCCCGGCCTTCCGGTCCTCGACTCGCCCGCCGATAGTGCGGTGCCCGGTCGGGAAGCGCCGGGGTCAGGGGCCGAGCCGGTCTGGCACAGCGATTCCGGGAGACCCATGCGACATGGGGCTGTCGAAGCGCTCCGACCCGGGCCCCTGGGCAACCTGGACGACGCCGGGCGCCGAGGTACGGCTACGGCCGGTCGTCCGAAGCGGTCCTCGGACGGTGGGCGCGCACAACGCCTGCACCGGACTCGGCAGACGGTGGCGGCGACGACGATCGGCTGACATGAACCGGAGGAACCGCGCACAGGTGCCTAGACGGCGGTCGGCGGGATGATCAATCCGGGATGGAGCAGAGAGCTGACGGGTCACCGTGCGTGCTAGAACCTTCGACGGCAGTGAACGCTCACCCGCGACTGCCGCCGTCAGTACGTGCATCCGTTCGGCCACTCCTCCACCGAAGGTGAACCATGACCGTCGCACGAACCGCACGCTCCGTCAGGTCCGCCCTGCTCGCGGCCCTCGCCGCGCTGGCACTGCTGCTCTCGGGCGCGGCCGCCACCACGCCCGCCTCCGCCGCCACGACCACCACCACCGGTCTGGACGGCGTCTGGGCCTGTGACGTCCCGGCCGGCTACGTCTACGACCAGGTGTCCATGAACCGCAGCTGCAGCGGCGGCGGCTCGTGGAACTCGCCGCAGTTCCACCTGCGTACGCCCGTCGACGGGCTGACCGCGTGCATCAGCACGCCGGCCTTCGTCTACGACTCCGTCTCCTGGGGCTACGCGTGCAGCCAGCAGTCCGGTGTGATCTCCAACGCCTACCACCTGCGCACCCCGTACGACGGCCTGACCGCCTGCGTGGGCACCCCCGCCTTCACCTATGACTTCGTCGGCCACAGCACCTCCTGCAGCCTGTCCTACGGAAGCGGCATAACCTCCACCACCTTCCACCTCCGCACGCCGGTCAGCGGCATGTGGGCGTGCGACGTCCCCCGCGGCTGGACCTACAGCGCCACCACCTCGAACCTGGACTGCGCCAGCATCCAGGGCGTGCCGACCACCAAGTTCCGCCTGGTCGGCTGAGTCCGGGCAGAACCCGTGGAACAGGCGGGGGGGCCCCCCCCCGGCGGGGGGGCCCCCCCCCCCC
>NZ_JBHWDU010000150.1:0-10214 GCF_042734825.1 Kitasatospora sp. NPDC059648
GAGATCGCTGCCGCGCATGTCGCGGGCGTGCTGTCGCTGGAGGATGCGGCGCGGCTGGTGGAGGCGCGTGGGCGTCTGATGCAGGCGCTGCCCGCAGGTGGTGCGATGGCGGCGATCGAGGCGACGGAGGCGGAGGTGCTGCCGCTGCTCGCCGGCCGGGAGTCGGAGATCGCCATCGCGGCGGTCAACGGGCCTGCGTCGGTGGTGGTTTCGGGCGACGAGGCCGCCGTGCTTGAGGTGCTGGAGCACTGGAAGGCGCAGGGCCGCCGGGGTCGTCAGCTGCGGGTGAGCCACGCGTTCCACTCGCCGCGCATGGAGCCGATGCTGGCCGAGTTCCGCGCTGTGGCAGCCGAGTTGACCTACAGCGAGCCGACGTTCGCCGTCGTCTCCAACGTCACCGGGGAGCTGGCGACCGAGCTGACGTCCCCCGAGTACTGGGTGCGGCACGTCCGTGAGGCGGTGCGCTTCGC
This sequence comes from Kitasatospora sp. NPDC059648, assembly GCF_042734825.1. Taxonomy (NCBI): domain Bacteria; kingdom Bacillati; phylum Actinomycetota; class Actinomycetes; order Kitasatosporales; family Streptomycetaceae; genus Kitasatospora; species Kitasatospora sp. NPDC059648. The sequence continues at coordinate 471 of NZ_JBHWDU010000150.1, forward strand.
CGACGGCATCGCGTACCTGGCCGCCCAGGGCGTCACCAAGTTCCTGGAGCTGGGCCCGGACGGCACCCTCTCTGCCCTGGCGCAGGAGATCACCGAGGGCCACTTCGCCCCCGTGCTGCGCAAGGACCGCCCGGAGGCGCTGTCCTTCACGCAGGCCGTCACCGGGCTGCACGCCCACGGTGCGGACCTCGACTGGGAGTCGGTGTTCGCCGGTCGCGGTGCCCAGCGCGTCGACCTGCCCACCTACGCCTTCCAGCACCAGCACTTCTGGCTGGAGCAGACGGCGCCCACCGGCAGCCTGGCGCCCGCCGGGCTCGCCTCGGTCGAGCACCCGGTCCTCGGCGCAGCGGTCTCCCTGCCGGCGACCGGAACGGTCCTGCTGACCGGCCGCCTCTCCCTTCAGTCCCACGCCTGGCTTGCCGACCACAAACTGCTGGGCGCCGCCGCGGTGCCCGGTTCGCTCTTCGTGGAGCTGGCGACAGCCGCCGGCGACCAGGTCGGCGCCGGTGTGCTCCGGGAGTTGACGCTGCAGGCCCCGCTCGTCCTGCCCGAGCAGGGCGGTGTGGCCCTGCGGGTGGCCGTGGACGGTGCCGACGAGGACGGTCTCCGTCCGGTCGCGGTCTACTCGCGCGACGAGGCCGCCGGGATCGACGAGCCGTGGGTGTGCCACGCCACGGGCCGGGTGGGCACCGGAGTGCCTCCCGTCGAGGTCGACATGTCGGTCTGGCCGCCGCAGGGCGCACGCCAGGTGGACGTGGAGTCGCTGTACGGGCGCCTCGCGCAGGCAGGTCTGGACTACGGCCTGGCCTTCCAGGGCGTGCGGGCCGCCTGGCAGCTCGGCGACGCCCACTATGCGGAGGTCGGGCTTCCCGAGGGCGTGCCGGCCGAGGGCTTCGGCCTTCACCCCGCGCTGCTGGACGCCGCGCTCCACGCACTCCCGCTGGACGGGCAGGCGGCGAGGATCGCCTCCGGGTGGACCGGTGTCTCGCTGTTCGCCAGCGGTGCGACCGCTCTGCGGGTGCGCCTCGCGGGCGGCTCGCTGATCGCCGTGGACGCCTCGGGTGAGCCCGTTCTCGCCGCTCAGGCGGTGGCCTGGCACGAGCCGACGGCCGGTGAACTCGCGCTTGGGGGCGACGCGTTCCGCGATGCGCTGTTCCGGCTGGACTGGTCGGCGCTGGCGCTGCCCGCCGCCGGGACGGCCTCATGGGCAGTGCTCGGCGAGGTGGACGCGGCTCTCACCGGCGGCACCGCGTTCGCCGGCCCGGCGGAGCTGGCCGGGGCCGGTTCGGTGCCGGAGCTGGTCTTCGCTCCCCTCGTGCCGTCCGAGGGCGACGACGTGGTGGGCGCTGTCCACCGGTCGGCGCAGGACGCGCTGGCGCTGGTGCAGGACTGGCTGGCGGAGGAGCGCTTCGCCGACTCCCGTCTGGTTTTCGTCACGCGTGGCGCGGTCGCCGTGACCGGGGGCGTCGAGGACCTCGTCCACGCTCCTGTCTGGGGTCTGGTGCGTTCCGCGCAGGCGGAGAACCCGGACCGCTTCGTCCTGGTCGACGTCGACCGCGGCCTCGGCGAGCTGGGTGCCGACCGGCTGCTGGCCGCCGTCGCCACGGGCGAGGGGCAGGTGGCCCTGCGCGGCGGCAAGGCCTTCGTACCGCGCCTGGTCCGTGCCTCCCGGGCGGAAGGGGCGGAGATCACGCTCGCGGAGGGCGGGACGGTGCTGGTCACCGGTGGTACGGGTGTGCTGGGTTCGCTCGTCGCCCGTCACCTGGTCGCCGAGCACGGTGTCCGTCACCTGGTCCTGACCAGCCGTCGCGGTCTGGCCGCCGAGGGTGCGCGGGAGCTGGCGGACGAGCTGGTCGCGCTGGGCGCCGCCGAGGTCGAGGTCGCCGCGTGCGACGCCGCCGACCGTGACGCCCTGGCGGAGCTGCTGGCCGCCGTGCCGACCGAGCACCCGCTGACGGCGGTCGTGCACACCGCCGGTGTGCTGGACGACGGTGTGATCGGCTCACTCACCCCCGAGCGCCTCACGGCGGTGCTGCGTCCGAAGGTGGACGCGGCGTTCAACCTGCACGAGCTGACCCGCGACCTGGACCTGACGGCCTTCGTGCTGTTCTCCTCCGCCGCCGGTGTCTTCGGTGACGCCGGTCAGGCCAACTACTCGGCGGCGAACACCTTCCTGGACGCCCTCGCCGCCCACCGTCACGCCCTCGGCCTGCCGGCGACCTCGCTGGCCTGGGGCTTCTGGGAGCAGCGCAGCGGACTCACCGGCCACCTCTCGCAGGCCGACACGGAGCGCATCAAGCGCTCGGGCATGGTGCCGATCTCCTCGGAGCTCGGCATGGAGCTGCTCGATGCCTCCCTCCGGGCCGACGCGGCCGCGCTGGTGCCGATGCCGCTGGACCTGGTCGCCCTCCGCCGCCAGGGTGCCGCCGCCCTGCCGGGGCTGCTGCACGGGCTGGTCGGAGCGCCGGTCCGCCGCGTCGCGAGCGGAAAGGCGGCGCGCACCGACTCCTCGTCGCTGGGCCGCCGGCTCGCCGGGCTCGCCGAGGACGAGCAGAACGACGTGCTGTTCGAGCTGGTCCGCACGCACGTCGCCGCCGCGCTCGGCCACAGCGGCGGCGAGGCGATCGCGCCCAAGCGCGCGTTCAAGGAGCTGGGCTTCGACTCGCTGACCGCCGTCGAACTGCGCAACCGCCTCAACACGGAGACCGGCCTGAAGCTGCCGGCGACGCTGGTGTTCGACTACCCGACGCCCGCCGCGCTCGTGGACTTCCTGCGGGCCGAGGTGGTCGGTGCGGGCCCGGTGGTCGAGTCGGCCGCCGCCCGTACGGTCGCCGCCGGCGAGGACCCGATCGTGATCGTCGGTATGAGCTGCCGCTTCGCGGGCGGGGTGACCTCCCCCGACGAGCTGTGGCAGCTGGTGGCCGACGGCCGTGACGGCCTGACGCCGTTCCCGGCCGAGCGCGGCTGGGACGTCGAGGGCCTGTACGACCCGGACCCGGCCACGGCCGGTACGACCTACGTCCGGGTCGGCGGGTTCCTGGAGAGCGCGGGCGACTTCGACCCGGCGTTCTTCGGGATCTCGCCGCGCGAGGCGCTGGCCACCGACCCGCAGCAGCGCCTGCTGCTGGAGGCGTCGTGGGAGGCGCTGGAGAGCGCCGGGATCGACCCGGACGACCTGCAGGGCAGCCAGACCGGAGTGTTCGCCGGTGTGATGGCCACCGATTACTTCCCCGGCCTGCAGTCGGTTCCCGAGGAACTGGAGGGCTACCTCAGCACGGGCACCTCCGGCAGTGTCGCCTCCGGCCGCGTGTCGTACGCGCTGGGCCTGGAGGGTCCGGCGGTGTCGGTGGACACGGCCTGCTCGTCCTCGCTGGTCGCGCTGCACCTGGCCGTGCAGTCGCTGCGGCAGGGGGACTGCACGCTGGCCCTGGTCGGCGGTGTCACCGTGATGGCCGGTCCGGACACCTTCGTGGACTTCTCGCGCCAGCGTGGTCTGGCCGCCGACGGCCGGATCAAGGCCTTCGCGGCGGCGGCCGACGGCACCAACTGGGGCGAGGGCGTGGGCATGCTGCTGGTGGAGCGGTTGTCGGATGCTCGCCGTAACGGGCACAAGGTGCTTGCGGTGGTGCGGGGTTCGGCGGTGAACCAGGACGGTGCGTCGAACGGTCTGACGGCGCCGAACGGTCCGTCGCAGCAGCGGGTGATCCGGCAGGCGCTGGCGGGTGCCGGCCTGACCACCGGCGAGGTGGACGTGGTGGAGGCGCACGGGACGGGTACGCGACTGGGCGACCCGATCGAGGCGCAGGCGCTGCTGGCGACGTACGGGCAGGGGCGTGAGGGCGGCGAGCCGCTCTGGCTCGGCTCGGTGAAGTCGAACATCGGCCACACCCAGGCCGCCGCCGGCGTCGCCGGTGTGATCAAGATGATCAAGGCGATGCAGGAGGGCCACCTTCCGCGGACCCTGAACGTCGACGGGCCCACGCCCGAGGTGGACTGGTCGGCGGGTTCGGTGGAGCTGCTGACCGAGGCTCGGGACTGGCCGCAGGTCGGGCGTCCGCGCCGGGCGGGGGTGTCCTCGTTCGGCCTGAGTGGGACGAACGCGCATGTGATCCTGGAGCAGGCGCCCGCCGAGAAGGCCGTCGAGGCCGAGGACGTGACGGTCGACGCTCCGGTGTCGTGGGTGGTGTCGGGTAAGTCCGAGGCCGCGCTGCGCGACCAGGCGGCGCGCCTGGCGGCGTTCGTCGGGGAGCGGCCGGAGCTGTCGCCGGTGGACGTCGGCTACTCGCTGGCGCTGTCGCGGGCCCGGTTCGACCACCGTGCGGTGCTGTCGGGTGCGAGCCGGGACGAGCTGCTCGCGGGCCTCGCCGGTCTGGCGAGCGGCGAGGTTTCCGGCGACACGGTGGGCCGGGGCAAGCTGGCGTTCCTGTTCACGGGGCAGGGGAGCCAGCGGTCGGGGATGGGCCGGGAGCTGTACGGCACCTTCCCGGTGTTCGCCGCGGCGTTCGACGAGGTGTGCGATCGCTTCGAACTGCCCTTGAAGGACGTGGTGTTCGAGGCGTCGGAGCTGCTGGACCGGACGGCGTACACGCAGGCGGCGCTGTTCGCCGTCGAGGTGGCGCTGTTCCGTCTGGTGGAGTCGTGGGGTCTGAAGCCGGACTTCCTGGTCGGTCACTCGGTGGGTGAGATCGCTGCCGCGCACGTCGCGGGCGTGCTGTCGCTGGAGGATGCGGCGCGGCTGGTGGAGGCGCGTGGGCGTCTGATGCAGGCGCTGCCCGCCGGTGGCGCGATGGCGGCGATCGAGGCGGCGGAGGCGGAGGTGCTGCCGCTGCTGGCCGGCCGGGAGTCGGAGATCGCCGTGGCGGCGGTCAACGGGCCGACGTCGGTGGTGGTTTCGGGCGACGAGGCCGCCGTCCTTGAGGTGATGGAGCACTGGAAGGCACAGGGCCGCAAGGGGCGCCGACTGCGGGTGAGCCACGCGTTCCACTCGCCGCGGATGGAGCCGATGCTGGCCGAGTTCCGCGCCGTCGCCTCGGAACTCAATTACGCTGAGCCGAAGTTCGCCGTCGTCTCCAACGTCACCGGGGAGCTGGCGACCGAGCTGACGTCCCCCGAGTACTGGGTGCGCCACGTCCGCGAGGCGGTGCGCTTCGCCGACGGCATCGCGTACCTGGCCGCCCAGGGCGTCACCGACTTCCTGGAGCTGGGCCCGGACGGCACCCTCTCCGCCCTGGCGCAGGAGATCGCGGAGGGCCACTTCGCCCCCGTGCTGCGCAAGGACCGCTCCGAGGCGCTGACCTTCACCCAGGCCGTCACCGGCCTGCACGCCCGAGGCGCCGAGCTGGACTGGGAGGCCGTCTTCGCCGGTCGCGGCGCGCGCCGCACCGACCTGCCGACCTACGCCTTCCAGCACGAGCACTTCTGGCTCAAGGCGACCACGGCCGGCGCCGGCAATGCCATCGGTCTCGGCCAGGCCGCGACGGGGCACCCGCTGCTGGGTGCGACGATCGCCCTGCCGGACTCCGGCGGCGTCCTGCTGACGGGCCGGGTGTCCCTCCAGTCGCACGCCTGGCTCGCCGAACACACGCTGCTGGGCGTGGCCGTGGTGCCGTCCTCGGCGTTCGTGGAGCTGGCGATCCACGCCGGTGACCAGGTCGGCGCAGGGGAGCTCCGGGAGCTGACGCTGCCGGCCCCGCTCGTCCTGCCCGAGCGCGGTGGTGTCGCCTTGCGGGTGACCGTCCAGGAGGACGTGGCTGCCGGAGGCCACGCGGTGCGGGTGTTCTCCCGCGCCGAGGACGCCGGTGCGGACGAGCCGTGGACGCTCAACGCGACTGGCACGCTGGGCACTTCGGTGGGCGCCGAGTCCTTCGACCTGTCCGTCTGGCCGCCGAAGGGTGCCCAGCCGGTGGCGTCGGAGCAGTCGGGAGTCCGGGCCGCTTGGCGGCTCGGCGCCGACCTCTTCGCCGAGGTCGTACTGCCCGAGGGCGTGTCGGCGGACGGCTTCGGCCTTCACCCCGCGCTGCTGGACGCCGCGCTCCACGCGCTCCCGCTGGACGGGCAGGCGGCGAGGATCGCCTCCGGGTGGACCGGTGTCTCGCTGTTCGCCACCGGTGCGACCGTTCTGCGGGTGCGCCTCGCGGACGGCTCGCTGCAGGCGTCGGACGAGTCGGGCGCGCCGGTGTTCTCGGCGGCGGCCATCGACTGGCGCGAGGCCACGGCGGACGAGCTGGTGGCGGCACGGCGCGGTGAGTTCCACGACGCGCTGTTCCGGGTGGAGTGGCAGGAGACCGCCGTCGCCGCGGCGGGTGCCACCGGCCCGGCGGCGGTGATCGGCTCCACCGGCCGTACCGGGTTCACCGGTTACCCAGGGCTCGCGGAGCTGGCCGAGGCCGTCCCGGTGCCGGGCGTGGTGATCGTGCCGCTGACCGCGACCGGAACGACCGGCGCGGACGAGGTCCGTGCGGCGGCGCACCGGGTGCTGGGCCTGTTGCAGGACTGGCTGGCGGAGGAGCGCTTCGCCGCCTCCCGTCTGGTGTTCGTCACCAGCGGCGCGGTCGCCGTCTCCGAGGGCGTCGAGGACCTCGTCCACGCGCCCGTCTGGGGTCTGGTGCGTTCCGCGCAGGCGGAGAACCCGGACCGCTTCGTCCTGGTCGACGCCGACCGCGGCTTCGACGCCCTGCGCGCCGACCGGCTGCTGGCCGCCGTCGCCACGGGCGAGGAACAGGTGGCCCTGCGCGGCGGCAAGGCCTTTGTGCCGCGGCTCGCCCGCTTCGCCCCGGCGACCGCCGAGGCAGCCGGGCCCGCCGTCCTCGACGCGTCCGGCACGGTGCTGATCACCGGCGGCACCGGCTCGCTCGGTGCCCTGATCGCCCGCCACCTGGTCACCGGGCACGGCGTGCGGCACCTCATCCTGACCAGCCGTCGCGGTTCGGCCGCCGAGGGCACAAGGGAACTGGCCGACGAGCTGGTCGAATTGGGCGCCGCCGAGGTCGAGATCGCCGCGTGCGACGCCGCCGACCGCGAGGCGCTGGCCGCCCTGCTGGCCGCCGTGCCGGTCAAGCGTCCGCTGACCGGCGTCGTGCACACCGCCGGTGTGCTGGACGACGGTGTGATCGGCTCGCTCACCCCCGAGCGGCTCGACACCGTGCTGCGCCCGAAGGTGGACGCGGCCGTCAACCTGCACGAGCTGACCCGCGACCTGGACCTGTCCGTCTTCGCGCTGTTCTCCTCCGCCGCCGGCGTCTTCGGCGAGGCGGGCCAGGGGAACTACTCGGCGGCGAACACCTTCCTGGACGCGCTCGCCTCCCACCGCCGTTCGCACGGCCTGACCGCCACCTCGCTGGCCTGGGGCTTCTGGGAGCAGCGCAGCGGCATCACCGGCCACCTCTCGCAGGCCGACCTTGAACGCATGCGGCGGGCCGGCACCATCCCGCTCCCCTCGGAGCTGGGGCTCGCGATGTTCGACGCCGCCGTGCGCGGCACCGAGCCGACCCTCGTCCCGATCCCGCTGGACATCACCGGGCTGCGTGCCCAGGGCGCCCCGGTGCCCGCGCTGCTGCACCGGCTGGTCGGCGCCCCCGCGCGCCGCACCGTCCGTACCGGGACCGCGGTGGGCGGCACGGAGCTGGCGACGCGCCTTTCCACGCTGACTCGCGACGAGCGGGACGCGGCGCTGCTCACCCTGGTGCGGACCCACGTCGCCGCCGTCCTCGGCCACGGCGGGGCACACACCGTCGAGGAGGGCCGGCCGTTCAAGGAGCTGGGCTTCGACTCGCTGACCGCCGTCGAGCTGCGCAACCGCCTCAACGCGGCCACCGGGCTGAAGCTGCCGGCGACGCTGGTGTTCGACTACCCGACGCCCGCCGCGCTGGTGGAGTTCGTCCGCGCGGAGGTGCTCGGCGACGAGGACGACCAGGCGGAGGCCGTCGAGGCCGTCACCGCCGACCCGGCCGCGGCCGACGACCCGGTCGTGATCGTCGGCATGAGCTGCCGCTACCCGGGCGGCGCCGGCTCGCCCGAGGAGCTGTGGCAGCTGCTCCTCGCGGGCCGGGAGGGCCTGACGGACTTCCCGACCGACCGCGGCTGGGACCTGGACACCCTCTTCGACGCCGACCCCGACCGGGCCGGCACCACCTACACCCGGGTCGGCGGCTTCCTGGAGAGCGCGGGCGACTTCGACCCGGCGTTCTTCGGGATCTCGCCGCGCGAGGCGCTGGCCACCGACCCGCAGCAGCGCCTGCTGCTGGAGGCGTCGTGGGAGGCGCTGGAGGACGCCGGGATCGACCCGGTCTCCGTGCGCGGCAGCCGGACCGGCGTGTTCGCCGGTGTCATGAGCTCGGACTACTACGCCGGCCGGGACATCGCGCCGGAGGGCTTGGAGGGCTACCTCGGCACCGGCAACTCGGGCAGTGTCGCCTCCGGGCGCATCTCCTACACCCTGGGCCTTGAGGGCCCGGCGGTGTCGGTGGACACGGCCTGCTCGTCCTCGCTGGTGGCCCTGCACCTGGCCGTGCAGTCGCTGCGCCAGCGGGAGTGCTCGCTCGCCCTGGTCGGCGGTGTGACGGTCATGGCGACGCCGGAGACCTTCGTGGACTTCTCGCGGCAGCGCGGGCTGGCGCCCGACGGCCGGATCAAGGCCTTCGCGGCGGCGGCCGACGGCACCGGCTGGGCCGAGGGCGTGGGCATGCTGCTGGTGGAGCGGTTGTCGGACGCGCGTCGTAACGGGCACAAGGTGCTTGCGGTGGTGCGGGGTTCGGCGGTGAACCAGGACGGTGCGTCGAACGGTCTGACGGCGCCGAACGGTCCGTCGCAGCAGCGGGTGATCCGGCAGGCGCTGGCGGGTGCCGGGCTGTCGGCCACCGAGGTGGACGTGGTGGAGGCGCACGGGACGGGTACGCGACTGGGCGACCCGATCGAGGCGCAGGCGCTGCTGGCGACGTACGGGCAGGGGCGTGAGGGCGGCGAGCCGCTCTGGCTCGGCTCGGTGAAGTCCAACCTCGGCCACAGTCAGGCCGCTTCGGGCGTCGCCGGTGTGATCAAGATGGTCATGGCGATGCAGGAGGGCTACCTGCCGCGGACCCTGCACGTGGACGAGCCGACCCCCGAGGTGGACTGGTCGGCGGGTTCGGTGGAGCTGCTGACCGAGGCGCGGGACTGGCCGGCGGTGGACCGGCCCCGGCGCTCCGCCGTCTCCTCCTTCGGCATCGGTGGCACCAACGCCCACGTGATCCTGGAGCAGGCGCCGGCGGAGGAGCCGGCCGAGGCCGTCGAGGTGACGGTCGACGCTCCGGTGCCGTGGGTGCTCTCGGGCAAGACCGAGGGCGCACTGCGCGACCAGGCCGCGAACCTGGCCGCGTTCGTCGAGCAGCGGCCGGAGCTGTCGCTTACGGACGTCGGCTACTCGCTGGCGGTGGCGCGGGCGCGGTTCGAGCACCGGGCCGTCGTGTCGGGTGCGAGCCGGGACGAGCTGCTCGCGGGCCTCGTGTCCGTGGCAAGCGGTGACACGGCCGGTGGGACCGCGGCGGCGCGTGGTCGTCTCGCGTTCCTGTTCACGGGGCAGGGGAGCCAGCGGTCGGGGATGGGCCGGGAGTTGTACGAGGCGTTCCCGGTGTTCGCGGCGGCCTTCGACGAGGTGTGCTCCAGGTTCGAGTTCCCGTTGAAGGACGTGGTGTTCGAGGGGTCGGAGCTGCTGGACCGGACGGCGTACACGCAGGCGGCGCTGTTCGCGGTCGAGGTGGCGCTGTTCCG
>NZ_JBHWDU010000151.1:0-10023 GCF_042734825.1 Kitasatospora sp. NPDC059648
CGCGGGCGTCCGGGCGTCCGGGCGTCCGGGCGACTCGGAACCCCGGGGCGGGCGGGTGTGGACGGCGGCTGCCCGGGCAGCCGCTACGCATGCTGTTGATCCGACCGCCTGGCGTCTATCCGCCCCAGGGCGACACCGAACTGCTGGCCGAGTGCGTACGCCGGGAGCCGCTCGACGGCTCCAGTCGGGTGCTGGACCTGTGCACCGGGACGGGGGCCGTCGCACTGGTGGCCGCACACAGCGGCGCCCGGGTCACGGCGGTGGACCTGTCCGCACGCGCGGTCGTCACCGCCTGGTGCAACACCCGGCTGCACCGTCGGCGGATCCGGCTGCGGCGCGGCGACCTGCTGGTCCCGGTGACCGGTCGGCGCTTCGACCTGGTCACCGCCAATCCCCCGTACGTCCCCACCTCCTCCCGCAGCCGCTCCCCCGGGCGCGGCGCCGCACTGGCCTGGGACGCCGGGTCGGACGGGCGGCTGGTCCTGGACCGGATCTGCCGCACGGCGCCCCGCGTACTGTCCGCGGGCGGTGTCCTGCTGCTGGTGCAGTCCGCACTCGCGGACGTCCCGGCCACGCTGGCGGCCCTGCGCGGGGCGGGGCTGCGCGCGGACGTGGCGGCGCGCAGGCGGCAGCCCTTCGGGCCGGTGCTGACGGCCCGCGCCGCCCTGTTGGAGCAGCTGGGGCTGATCCGGCCGGGCGAGCGCGAGGAGGAGCTGGTGGTGGTGCGCGGTGTCCGGGAGCACTGAGTCCAGGAGCGCGGTGTCCGGGAACGCGGTGTCCGGGAGCGCTGACCGCGTCACGCGGGTGACGGTCGTGCCGGGCGGCCCGATGCTGGTCGAGGGGCCGGTGGAGGTCGTCCTGCCGGACGGCTCGCGCCGGGTGTCCGAACGCCCCGTGGTGGCGCTGTGCGCCTGTCGGCGGAGCCGGACGTACCCGTTCTGCGACACGAGCCACCGACGGCACGGCGGGCCCCGCCAGGGGTCGCGGGGGCGCGCCGGTTCAGAGCGGGGCGGGGGCGGGGAGCAGCCCGTCGCCGGGGAGGGGTGAGCGCAGGGACGTCCGTCCCCGCTGCCAGCAGTCCACGAGGTGGTCTCCGAGGCGCCGGTCCACGGCGTCGGCGGCGGCGATGCCGAAGGCGATGTCCGGTGCGGCCCCCGGCTCGGCGTCCACGATCTCCCCGATCACCCCGCGGCGCACCAGCTGCTCGTGGACGGCGTCCGCCTCGACGTGCTCGCGGTAGAACAGCACGCCGTCCGGGCCGCCGCCCAGCCGCTCCAGGGCGGTGGCCAGCCGGGCCGAGCCGGGCGAGGAGGTGATCTCGACGGCGGCGAACTGCCCGACCGCCGCGTACCGCAGCGCCCGGTGCAGGCCGAACAGCATCATCAGGTTGACCATCGCCAGCGCCGGTGCGGGGACCAGGTCCAGGTAGTGCCCGTAGCGGGGATCGAGGCCGAAGGCGGCCATCATCCGGGCGAACAGCGAGGCGTGGGCCCGTTCCGGGCGCCCGGCGCCGTACTCGTCGTAGGCGATCGACATCAGCACCGCCTGCGCGGGCCCGTGCACCCTCGGCAGCGTCCACAGCTGCGGGTCCGCCTCCTTGAGGTGGTAGACGGAGCGGTGCACCAGGTACTCCCGGACGTGGCGGCGCTCGCCCTGCCCCAGCAGGAAGTACGACGGCCCGGTGCCCTCGACCGGCTCGGTCAGCAGCTGCTCCTGCACCTCGGCCAGCGGCGGTACCGGCTCGACCTCGGCGCGCACCGCCGCGAGGAAGGGGCGCTCCAACTCCCGCCGCAAGGCGAGCAGTTCGGGCTCCCACTCCCATCCGGGGTGCACGCCGGGAAGTCCCCGGTCGTGCAGCTCGTAGCACAGGTACAGCGCCAGCTGGTGGTCGTCGCCCCACGGCTCGGAGAGCGGGGCGACCGGCGCGAGCAGCCGCCCCGCACCCGGCGGCCCGGCGGTCACCAGCCCGAGCACCGCCGCCGACAGCGGTCCGCGCGGGCCCGGCAGGCCGCTCGTCGCAGGTCCGTCACCCCCGTCCATGCCGCCTCCTCCTCACCGGGAAAGTCCTCCGGGTCCGCCGAAGCGGATGCCCGCAGCGCGCGGTTCCTAACACTCGGCCTGGGTCCGGCCGGAACCCGACCGCGAAACACGGCGATCGGAGCCACGGGGCACGGCCGGGGCCGATGCGGGCGCAAGCCCACCTCCGCGCAGCAGCTGCCCCACATCGCGGTGGACACCGGAGACGAGGGCCCCGGGTTCGACCCGGACGAACTCGCCCGGGTGCGGGTCCTGATCGGGCAGGGTCTCCAGGGCACGGGCATCATGAGCGCTGTCGAGTACACCTCCGAGTGGCGGACGGTGTGCCTGCACGGAGGCAGCGCGGAGCTCTGCCCCCAGTGACCCACACGGCGCGCACCGCCGTCACCCGAGGCCCCGCCGGCGGAGCGACGGCAGCGTCGAGCAGAGCCGCGCGACGCACTTCACGTCCGGCTCCGCGTCCGCCTCCGAACGAGGAAGACCGACTCCCCGGGAGAGCGCATGATCGACAGACTGCCGTCACCGCTGGCGGGAAGGCGGGTCCTCGCCGTCGTCGACGGGGAGCACTACCCGGATGTGGTCCGGGAAACGCTGCGCGCGTTGCCCTGCCGGGTGGCGGGTGCGCTGTTCGTCGGCGGGACGGAGAAGCTGCGGGAGGCGCCGGACTTCGGAGCGCCGCTGCTGACCGGAAGCCTCGCGGACGCCGTGTCCGTCTGCGGTGCCGATTTCGTCCTCGACCTGTCGGACGAACCGGTGGTCGGGGGTCCGGAACGGATGGCGTACGCCGCACAGGCGATGGCCTGCGGGATTCCGTACGCGGGTGCGGACTTCTGCTTCGAGCCCCCGCGACTGGCGCCGTTCGCACTGCCGTCCCTCAGCATCGCGGGCACGGGCAAGCGGATCGGCAAGACCGCCGTCAGCGGACACACCGCGCGCTTGCTGGCCGAGCGGTGGAACGTCGTGGTCGTCGCCATGGGCCGCGGCGGACCGGCCGAACCGGAGGTGGTGACCGACCCGCCGAACCTCACCGACCTGCTGGAGCTCTCCCGATCCGGGCGGCACGCCGCCTCCGACTACATCGAGGACGCGGTGTTCACCGGGGTGGCCACCGTGGGGGCCCGGCGCTGCGGCGGCGGCTTCGCGTCCGCTCCGTTCGCCTCGAACGTCGCGGCGGCGGCCGAGACGGCGGCCAAGCTCTCGCCCGATCTCGTCCTGTTCGAGGGCAGCGGGACCGTCCTGCCTCCGGTGGAGGCGCGTCGGCGGATCCTCGTCATCGGCGGCGGCCAGGATCCCGGCCGGGTGTTCGGCTACCTGGGCGCGTACCGGCTCCTGGTCTCCGACCTGGCCGTGCTCACCCTCGCCGATCCGCAGCTCGACATCCGGGCCATGCGCGCGGCCGTCCGGCGGATCCGGGACGTGCCGCTGATCGCCGTCGCGCTGCGCCCCCGGCCGGTCTCGGACGTGTCGGGGCGTCGCGTCGCGTTCTTCACCACCGCCGCGCCGCACGTCCTCCCCGGGATGGTCGACCATCTGCGGACGAGGTACGGCGCCCATGTCGTCCACGCCACGAACGCCCTCGCCGACCGGCACCGGCTTCGGGCCGAACTCGCTGACCTCGACGCGGAGTTGTACCTGGTGGAACTCAAGGCCGCCGCCGTCGACGTCGTCGCCGAACACGCCGAACGGCGCGGCGTCCCGGTCGTGTTCTGCAACACCGGGGTGACTCCACTGCCCGGCGAACCCTGCTTCGACGAGGCCGTCCTCGCACTGGCCACCGAGGCGATCGGCTGAAACCCGGCAGTACGGAGCAGGCGGCGGGAGACACGGGCCGTCAGCGGCTCTTCGACTCTTTGCGTGACGAATCGCCGTCCGGAGGAGAGAACGCGGGCGCGTAGAAATCACACAGCGCACCCGTCGTCACGGCCGCGGGGTTTGGGCGGGGCCGCGGCTGGCCAGGCGCCCGGTAGGGCGCCGTCGCTTCGCCTCCGAGCGGGGCCCAGCAGGGCGGCGGCGCCCGTCGGCCCAACACCGCGTGCGCGGAGCCGGGTGTCCGGCGACGCTGGCCGTGGACCCGCCGGCGCACCGCCCGGCGGGCGCGACAGGGTGAAGGGAGCCCGTCATGGCCCGACCCATGTGGACCGGAGTGCTCACCTTCGGCCTGGTCACCGTGCCGGTCGCGCTGTACACCGCGACGCAGTCCCACGACGTGCGCTTCCACCAGCTGCAGCGCGGCACCTCCGACCGGGTGCGCAACAAGCGCGTCAACGAGCGCACCGGCAAGGAGGTCGAGTACGCGGACATCGTGAAGGGCTACGAGGTCACCGAGGGCGAGTACGTGATCGTCGAACCGGACGAACTGGAACGGATCTCTCCCGGCCGCTCGCGCACCATCGACATCACCGGGTTCGTCGACCTCGCCGACGTCGACCCGATCTTCTTCGACCGCACCTACTACCTCGGCCCCCGCGGCAAGGAGTACCAGAAGGTCTACGCCCTCCTGGTCGAGGCCCTGGAGCACTCGGGCAAGGCCGGGCTGGCGATGTTCGCGATGCGCGGCAAGGAGTACCTGACCGCGGTGCGCTCGGAGAACGGTCTGCTCGAGCTGCACACCATGCACTTCGCAGACGAGGTCCGCGACCCCCGCGGCGAGATCGGCGACCTGCCCGAGAAGGTCGGGCTCACGCCGCAGGAGGTCAGGACCGCCGAGCAGCTGATCGGCATGCTCGCCATCGAGTGGAAGCCCGACGAGTGGCACGACACCTACGAGGAGCAGGTGAGGAGGCTCGTCGAGGACAAGCTCGCCGGCCGCGAGATCGCCGTCTCCGCAGGCCCCGCCCCCGAGGCCACGAACGTCATCGACCTGATGGACGCGCTGCGCCGCAGCCTCGAAACCGCCCGCAGGGGAGAACCGGCCGACGAGCCCGGGAAGGGGCGGGCCGGCCGGGCCGCGGCCGCCCGCGCCGACCGCTCCCCCAAGCCGACCGGCGGCAAGAAGAGCACCGCTGGCAAGGCCGGCGCGGCCAGGACCACGAAACGCGCCGGCGCCACCGGCGGGCAGCAGTTGTCCGGGCTCACCAAGGCCGAGCTCTACCGGCGGGCCACCGACCTCGACATCCCGCACCGGTCCACGATGACGCGCGACGAGCTCCAGGAGGCCCTCGAACACGCCGGACGCCCGCGCCGCAAGGCGTCCTGACCACGGCCCGGTGCTCCTGAACGAAGCCGCCCTGTCGGTCCTCCGCTCTAGCATCGCCGGCATGGCTGAGCTCACGTTCCTGACCGCCGTCCGCGAGTCGTACGACACGGTCGCCGCCGATTACGTCGAACGCGTGCCGCCTCCGGCCGCGATGGATCCGCTGTCACGCGCGATGCTGGCGGGGTTCGTCGAGCTCGTGCGGACGGCCGGTCCGCGGCCGGTCGCGGACCTGGGGTGCGGCCCCGGCCGGGTGACGGCCCACCTGGCCGAGTTGGGGGTGCCGGCCTTCGGTGTCGATCTGTCGCCGAAGATGATCGGGCTGGCCCGGCAGGCCTATCCGAACCTGCGGTTCACCACGGGCTCGATGACGGAGCTGGAGACGGGGGACGACGAGCTCGGCGGCATCCTGGCCTGGTACTCCACCCACCACACGCCCCCGGAGTGGCTGCCGACGGTGTTCGCCGAGTTCCACCGCACGCTCGCGCCCGGCGGCCACCTGCTCTGGGGGGACTACGTCGGCGACGAACGGCTGCAGCCGACCCAGGGCTACGGCCGTCCGGTGTCCTACGAGTCGTACCTCCTGCCCCTGAACCGCGTCGTCGGGCTGCTGGAGCAGGCCGGACTCGTCATCACCGCGAGGCTGGAGCAGGAGCCTGGCGGGCTGGTGACCAGGCCGCGCGCCTGCCTGGTGGCCCGCAAGCCCGAATAGCCTGTCCGCGCTGCCCCATCAGCCTGTCCCCGCTGCGCGAAGACGACGGGGTCGTAGAGGCGCAGGGCCGCGAGGCGGCCGGCGGCGGTGGTGAGGGCGCGCTGGGTCGTGCGCGCCGTTGCAGGCCGGAGGGTTTCGCGGCCTCCCGGACGAGTCGTGCGTCGGGCAGGGCGGGTCGGCCGGAGCCCCGAGCAGGGGCCCGCACTCCCGCGGGCCCCTGCCGGCTGCCGTCAGCCGACGGTCAGGGTGAACGGTCCGGCCAGTACGGAGTAGCCGTCGTCGGCGAGGTAGTACGCGTCGTAGCGGCCCGCGCCGCTGAGCTTGCCGGTGGCGAAGGTGACGGCACCGCTCTGGTTGGGCGTGTAGGACCAGGTGAGCGCGGACCGGGATCCGGGGGTGACGCCCGCCGGGTAGAGGCCGACCCAGTTCTTGGCGCCGGCCTGGGACGCGTTCGGGACGCTGTAGCGCAGGGTGACGTTGCCGCCGTTCGCCACCGCGTTCAGGTCGCCGGTCAACGTCGGCCCGGTCGCGGTGGACGGCGCGAAGGCGGCGTTCAGCGGCGTCGCGTAGGTGTCGTTGGCGGTGAGGCCGGGCAGGCCGAGGGCCGACTCGATGGTGCGGCCGATGCCGTAGTGGTCGTAGTGCAGCGGGCTGCTGGTCCCGGCCGGGACGGTGCCCTGGGAGCCGACGACGACGGTGGCGAGGTGGTTGTAGCCCTCGTTCTGGCTCTCGTCCCAGGTCAGGAGCAGCAGCGAGCGCTGCTGGGTCCAGGCCGGGGAGGACAGCACCGGGGCCAGGGTCTGCTGCAGCCAGCCGTCCTGGGTCTTCAGGCTGGTGGCGCTGCCGTTGCCGGAGGCCTCGCCGTCGTAGTAGTCGTCGGCGGCGATCCAGGAGAAGTTCGGCGTGGTGGCGGCCGACTTCAGGTCGGTGGTCAGCTGGGTGGTGTCGAACAGGTGGGCCGCGCAGCGGGCCGGATTGCCGCTGATGTCGGTGTAGTTGATGAAGGGCGCGTCGTCGGGCATGTAGTAGCTGTCGTTGTTCTTGTTGGTGTTGCAGGGCGTGCCCATGCCCTGTTCGTAGGCCTTCCAGGTCTTGCCGGCGTCCTCGATGGTGTCGCCGAGGTTGCGCTGCGGGGAGTTGATGTCGGGCCAGTAGGTGGCGCCCTTGGTGTAGGTGTCGCCGCCCGCGACGGCGAGGTAGTTCTCGTCGCTGGGGTGGTAGACGCCGTGGGCGTCGGTGAGGGTGGCGCCCCGGGACATCAGGCTGTGGATGTACGGGGTGTCCGCCGGGTCGTTCATGATCTGCGAGTAGTCGGTGTTCTCCATCATGACGGTGAACACGTGGTCGTAGCCGGGCACTTGGGAGGCGGGCGGGGTGAGCGGCGCGGGCGGGGCGACCGGGGTGTCGAGGGTGAGCGAGAGGTTGTCCAGGTAGCCGGTCTCGTTCGTGGAGGACAGGAACTGCACCTCGACCTGGATCGACCTGGTCCCGGCCGGGACTGCACCCGTGGCGGTGCGGGAGAGGAACTCGGTGCTCAGTCCGCGGTCGGTCGCGGAGACGGTCGGCAGCTTGGCGGTCGGGCCGAGCGGCCTGCCGCCGGCGTCCTGGAAGTGCAGGGCGACCGCGGCGTAGCCGCCGTAGGTGGTCCAACCGCCCAGCCAGCCCGCCAGGTTGTAGTGCACGCTGCCGCCGTCTATCGCGGTGGCCGCGGAGGAGACGTCGACGGTCTGGCTCATCGAGCCGTCGCCGAAGTTGCCCGGCCCGAAGAAGGCCTTGCCGGGCGTGTTGCCGTCCTTCGGCAGGCCGAAGGAGCCGGCCGTGGCGCACATGACGTCGACGCCGCCGGCCTCGGTCGTCCAGCCGGGGACGGTGGTGGCGGCGCTCCAGTCGTTGGTGCAGTAGCCGCCGGCCTCGGCGTCGCCGTTGACGATCAGGTTGCCGCTGCCGACCGCCGCCTGCGCGGCGGTGGGTGCACCGACGACCAGGGCGCCGACGAGCGGGAGGGTGGCGAGCAGCCCGCCGAGGGGGCTCCAGCGCAGTCGCATGGGGGTACCTCGTCCCGTTGGTTGCGTGAGGGTGGTTGCCGTGGCCGTGCACCACGGCGGGACAGAGATACCGGTTCGGTGCGGCCCGGGGAAGGGCGCGCGGGCGAACAGCGGCCGAACTTGGTCAGACAACTTCACTCGGGGGTCGACCGCTCGCCTCGCCGCGGCCGCCGCACGGCGCGGAACGGCCCGCCGGCGGGTCACCCTCCTGCGGGTGGACCGTCACCATCGTGCGCCGGGAAGGTGACCGACGGTGACCGGACCGGAGCGGCCTCGTTGACCGGACATGACCATTGCCAAACGCCTGGCCGCCGTGGCCGTACCGGCCTTCGCCGCGCTCTCGCTGGGCGGTGTCCCTGCCTTCGCCATCGAGCACGTCCGGCACCTCGACCCGCCCGTCACCGTCCTGCAGTGCGAGGAGGGCGGCGGCTTCGTGGCCGCCGACATCCGCACCCGTCGCGAGTTCTGCGTCGGCGGGGAGTTCAACGACCACTACGTCACCTGGGAGTGACCGTGTGCGGCGGTGCCCCGGGGCGCTCCGCCGCGCCTCAGACCTCCGGTCCGTAGGCGCCGAAGCCGCGGCAGACCAGGCCGTCGCGGAAGGTGAGCACCTCGGCGACGCCCCGGCCCCGCTCGTTGCGGTAGTTGATGACGAGCGTGTCGACGGAGGCCCGGACGTCCTCGACGGTGAAATGCAGATCGGGCAGGTGCTGCAGGCCCTTGGCCCAGTAGACGCGCAGCGCCTCCTTGCCGCGCACCTCGCCCGTCGGGTCGCCGACGAGGTCGACGATCCGGGGCGAGGCGAAGACGATGTCCTCGGTGTAGTGGGCGAGGATGCGCTCCAGGTCGTGGGAGTTCCAGTCGGCGGCCCACTCTCGGGCGAAGCGGGTGGCGAATTCGTGGTCCATGGCCCAGGACGCTACGACAACCGGCCCACCGGCGCCCGCCCTTCCGCCATCCGGTCACCCGTTGTCGAGCGGCGCCGAGCGCCCGCCACAGCCGTCCGGGCGCACTCTGAAAATCAGGTGATCGCCGGGACGGCGGCGAACTCCGGTGGGATGCTGTGTCCTTGGTCCGACCACCGCCGCACCGATCCGGGGGAACCTCCATGCCACTGTTCGGCAACCGCAAGACCCTTCCCAAGCCGCTGTGCGACGAGCACGGTCCCTGCAAGACCCTGGCCGGGATCCCGGCCTCCGAGGTCCGGGACCGCCTGCGGCTCCTGATCACCCCGACCCGCGGTCTGGGCCCCGACCCCGTGGCCCGGCAGATCGACGACGAGCTGTCGGTCGTCCTGTGCGTCAACGGCGGGAAGCGGGGCGGAGCCACCGAGGCGCTGTCGATAGCCGAGCACGCCGCCGACCAGTGGAGCATCGGCCGGGCCGAGCTCTGGGAGCTGGCCTTCGCCAACCTGGCCGCCGAGCGGCTCAACCGGCAGTCCTTCAACGCCACGAACGGGGACGTCCTGTACGCCGTCAACGGGATGGGCACGTGGCCCGGCGCCGCCCAGGCGCTGCGCCTGGAGAACGCCCTGGGCGGGACGGAGCTGCCGTACGGCGCCCTGGTCACCCTGCCGACGGGCAACGCGTTCTGCGCGGCGCCGATCCGCAGCGCGTCGTCGCTGAACGCGATCCGCTTCATGATCGACCTGTCGAAGCAGCTCCAGGTCAACGACCCGGCCCCGCTGACCTCGTCGATCTTCTGGTACCGGAACGGCCGGCTGGAGAACCTGAACGTCGGCGACAACGGCATGATGCGGCCGTCCGCCGCCTTCCGCGAGATGGCGAACGGCCTTCCCGCCGTCTGACCCTCCCGGTCGGAGCCCGCCCCGACTGCGCGCCCGGAGGACGGCGGCGGCGGTCCTCCGGGCGCACTGCTCCTGCCCGGCGGCAGGCGCGGTCAGCCCTGCTCGGTGCGCCGCTCCAGGCGGGACCCCGTGGCGCGGGGTGATCGACACCAGGTCGCTGGGGCGTCGGGTTCCAGCCCGCGCCGGCGGCCCGGCGCCGACGAGGCGCCGGGCTCGACCGGGCGGAACC
>NZ_JBHWDU010000152.1:0-10006 GCF_042734825.1 Kitasatospora sp. NPDC059648
CAGATACCTACCCCACACACCCGGGGGGGCCCCCACCCCAGGGGGGCTCCCGCACCCCGGGACGGGCCCCCCGCCGCCCGTCGGGATGCGGCCACGCGGCCGACCCCGAAGGTCACACGCCCTCTATTGTCACCCGAAAGTGGATCAGCCCTGACCGGCGTCCAGGATGTCCACCACGAAGACCAGGGTCGCGGCGGGCGGGATGTCGCCCTGGCCCTTGTCCCCGTAGCCCAGCGAGGCCGGGATCACCAGCTCGACCCGGCTGCCGACGGTCTGGCCCGCCAGACCCTGGTCCCAGCCCTGGATGACCTGGCCGCCGCCGACCGCGAAGGAGAACGCCTGGCCCTTGCTGAGCGAGGAGTCGAAGACCTTGCCGTCCTTGGCCAGCGCGCCGGTGTACTGGACGACGACCTTCTCGCCCTTCTCCACCACCGGCCCGGTGCCCTTGATCAGGACGTGGGTCTTCAGCTCGGTCGGGTCCTTGGCGCCGGCCACCGGGGTGATGTCGGCCGGCTTCTTGCCGTTGTCCTTGACCTGCGGGAAGTCCGCCGGGGGCGGCGTGACGGTGCCGCTCACCACGGCGTCCGGCGCGTTGGTGTTGCGGATGTCGATCACGAAGATCAGGTTGTCCTTGGCGCCGATCGACATGTCCGGCTTGCCCTGCGAGCCGAACGCGGCGGCCGGCGGGGCCACCACCAGCAGCCGGCTGCCGGCCTTCTTCCCGATCACGGCCTGGTCCAGCGCCGGGATCAGCGCGTCGGTGCCGGCCTGGAAGATCTGCGGCTTGCCCTTGTCGTCGTACGAGCTCGGGATGTCCTTGCCGGTGTTCCAGTCCTTGGCGGTGTAGTCCACCGAGGTCCAGTTGTTCTTGTCGACCTTGGGGCCGCTGCCCTCGGACAGCACCTTCACCACGAAGGAGCCGTCGGAGGCCTCGCCCGGCACCTGGATGTCGGCCTTCTTGCCGAAGTCACCGGTGACCGTCGGCAGCACCTTGGCGCTGTCCTTGATCGGCGGCACCGGCTCGGCGCTCGGCGTGGGCGGCGCGGACTTGCTCGCGTCCGGCTGGGAGGCCGCGGCGGTGTCCTTGGAGTCGTCCTTGTTCACCATGTACAGCGTGACGCCGCTGCCGACCAGCAGCAGCGCCAGGATCGTGCCGAGGATCACGCCCAGCTTGCCCACGCCCGGGGGGTTCTCGGCGTACCCGGCCTCCGAGGTGTCGGCCTTGCGCACGCTGCTGGCGAAGATCTGCGGGACGTCCTCGTCGTCCGCCTTGGTCCCGCCCGCCGGCCGCGGCCTCTCGCCGGGCTGCGCCCAGCCAGCCTGCTGCGCGAGGATCGCCGGGGGGACGACGATCGACTCGCGGTCCGCAGCAATCGGGCCGCCGGGACGAGAGGCGGCCGGGTCACCCGCAGAGCTGTCGTTCGCCGCGGTGCCGGCCCCGCCCGGGCTCGGCGTCTTCTCAGTCATGACTCCCCATCCATCTCGCCACGAGGTCTTCCTGGTCTGCGCCCGGCGTGGTGAGCGCCGGCCTGCCGCCGTACCGCCCGCCCGGACCTCGGCGCCGGGCGGCGCCTGCCACAGTGCGAGGGCAGTATGACAGCTCAGGATGAGGGCGGACGCTTCGTTGTACGAGCGTCCGCCCAAGCGTACGGAATCCCCCCGGCGACTTCCTAGACCGCTTCCAGAATGTCGATCACGAAGACCAGCGTGGAGTTCGGCGGCACCGACCCCTGCGCCTGGTCCTTGTAGCCGAGCGCCGGGGGCACCACCAGCAGCACCCGGCTGCCCACGTTCTGCCCGACCAGCCCCTTGTCCCAGCCCTCGATCACGCTGCCCGTGCCGATCTGCACCGCCTGCGCGCCGCCGTGCGTCCAGGAGCTGTCGAACTGCTGCCCGTTGCTCCACAGCACCCCGGTGTACTGCACCACCAGGGTCTGCCCGGTCTTGACCTGCTTGCCCTCACCCTTGATCAGCACCGCCTGCTGGAGCTCGGTGGGCGCGGCCTGCCCCGCCGGGATCGTGATCCCCACCGGCGCCTTGCCGTTGTCCTTGACCTGGGGCAGCGCCGCGGGCGCCTGGGTCATGTTCCCGGTCAGCGTGGAGTCCTGCGGCACGCTCTCCACGATGTCCAGCACGAACACCACGGTGTCGCCCTTGCTGACGCCCAGCTGGGTGGAGCCCTGCTCGCCGAAGGCCGCCGCCGGCGGGGCCACCACCAGCAGCCGGGTGCCCACCTTCTTGTCGATCACGGTCTGGTCCAGCGCCGGCACCAGCTGGCCGCTGCCGGCCTGGTAGAGCTGCGGCTTGCCGTTGTCGTCGTACGAGCTGGGCAGGTCCTTGCCGGTGGTCCAGTCCTTCGCCGTGTAGTTGACGGTCACCCAGTCCCCCTTGTTGACCGTCGACCGCTCCCCCTCGGTCACCGTGTTCACCACGAACTGGCCGCTGGGCGGCTGGCCCTCGGGAATGGTGATGGTGGCCTTGCTGCCGAATCCGCCACCCGAAAGAGTGGGCATCGGGGGCGCCTCCGTTACCGGCGGGGGCACCGTCGGCGCGGCGCTCGCCGTGGACGGCGCCGCCGGGCCGGCCGCCTTGGGCGAGCTGCTGCAGGCCACCGCGAGCAGCAGCGGCAGGGTGAGAAGCAAACCGGCGGTGCGGCGCACGGTGGTCCTAACTGTCGGTCGAAGTCGGCTCTCCTGACTCGACGGACAGCGTATGCCCGGCACGCGTCCGGCCCCGGTAGACACCACCGGGGCCGGCCGACGCCTGCCGATCGCACGGACCGGCGATCACATGCCGGCGATCAGCTTCTCCACCCGCTCGTCCACCGAACGGAACGGGTCCTTGCACAGCACCGTGCGCTGCGCCTGGTCGTTCAGCTTCAGGTGCACCCAGTCCACCGTGAAGTCCCGGCGCTGCTCCTGCGCCCGGCGGATGAAGTCCCCGCGCAGCCGGGCCCGGGTGGTCTGCGGCGGGATCGACTTGGCCTCGAAGGTCTTGAGGTCGGTGGTCACCCGCTCCGCCTGGCCCTTGCCCTGGAGCAGGTAGAACAGGCCGCGCCGACGGTGGATGTCGTGGTACGCGAGGTCGATCTGGGCGACCCGCGGGTTGGACATCGTCATCTGGTGCTTCTCGCGGTAGCGCTCGATGAGCTTGTACTTCATGATCCAGTCGATCTCGGTGGCCACCCCGTCCAGCCGCTCGCTGCGCACGGCCTCCAGGGTGCGGCCCCACAGGTCGAGGACCCGCGCGACGGTGCCGGTGTTGATGCCCTTGCGGTCGGCGAACTCCAGGGCCTTGGTGTAGTACTCCTCCTGGATGTCCAGCGCGCTGGCCTCCCGGCCGTTGGCGAGGCGCACCTGGTGGGTGCCGGTGAGGTCGTGGCTGACCTCGCGGATCGCCCGGATCGGGTTCTCCAGGGTCAGGTCGCGCATCACCACGCCGGCCTCGATCAGCCGCAGCACCAGGTCGGTGGCGCCGACCTTGAGCAGGGTGGTGGTCTCGGACATGTTGGAGTCGCCGACGATCACGTGCAGCCGGCGGTAGCGCTCGGCGTCCGCGTGCGGCTCGTCGCGGGTGTTGATGATCGGGCGGGAGCGGGTGGTGGCGGAGCTGACGCCCTCCCAGATGTGCTCGGCCCGCTGGCTGACGCAGTACACCGCGCCGCGCGGGGTCTGCAGCACCTTGCCCGCGCCGCAGATCAGCTGGCGGGTCACCAGGAAGGGGATCAGCACGTCGGCCAGCCGGGAGAACTCGCCGTGCCGGGCCACCAGGTAGTTCTCGTGGCAGCCGTAGGAGTTCCCGGCCGAGTCGGTGTTGTTCTTGAAGAGGTAGACGTCCCCCGCGATGCCCTCCTCGTGCAGCCGCCGCTCGGCGTCCACCAGGAGCCCCTCGAGGATGCGCTCGCCCGCCTTGTCGTGTGTCACCAGCTCGACCACGTCGTCGCACTCGGGGGTGGCGTACTCGGGGTGGGAGCCGACGTCGAGGTAGAGGCGGGCGCCGTTGCGCAGGAAGACGTTGCTGCTGCGGCCCCAGGAGACGACCCGGCGGAACAGGTACCGCGCGACCTCGTCCGGCGACAGCCGCCGCTGCCCGCGGAACGTACAGGTCACGCCGTACTCGTTCTCCAGCCCGAAAATCCGGCGGTCCATGAGCACTCCATTCCGTGTCGGAGCTGTCCGAAACCGCCTCCACGACGACTGGGCGCCGCAGGGGCACCGGAGTCCCGCACGACGGCGGTCCGGCCGCCGTACGGGACCCCGCAGGCACTGCTACTCCGGCGTGGTGTCCGCCGGGTCGTCCTCGTCGTCCGCCTCGGCGGACTGGTCGCCGTCGAGCAGGCGACCGAGCTGGTTGCCCAGGATCCGCTTGAACTTTCGCTGCTGGAACCGCTGGCGGTCGAGGACCGCGACCTCCAGCTGTTCCGGGGTGAGGGCCCGCGGGCTGCCGCCGTTGGGGTCGCGGGCGAGCGAGTCCACCGCGACCTTCACGGCCTCGGTGAGGCTCATGCCCACGCGGTGGCGCTGGCCCAGGTAGTTGCCGATCGAGTCGGCGTTGCCGCCGACCACCACGTAGTTCTTCTCGTCGACGACCGAGCCGTCCGGGGTGAGCCGGTAGATCTGGTCGTTGTCCGCGGTCCGGCCGACCTCGGCGACGATCAGCTCGACCTCGTACGGCTTCTCGCCGACCGAGGAGAAGACGGTGCCCAGGGTCTGGGCGTACACGTTGGCGAGGCCCCGGGCGGTGACGTCGGCCCGGTCGTAGGAGTAGCCGCGCAGGTCGGCGTAGCGGACGCCGCCGATGCGCAGGTTCTCGAACTCGTTGTAGCGGCCGACCGCCGCGAAGGCGATCTTGTCGTAGATCTCGGAGACCTTGTGGAGCGCCCTGGAGGTGTTCTCCGCGACGAAGACGATGCCGTCGGCGTAGGTGAGCACGACCACGCTGCGGCCGCGAGCGATGCCCTTGCGGGCGTACTCCGCGCGGTCCGCCATGGCCTGCTGGGGCGAGACGTAGAACGGTGTCGACACCGGCGGTCGTCCCTTTCCTGTGAGGTGATGGCTAGATCAGCGGGGCCTGCGGACCGTTGGGCCGGCTCAGGCGCTCGTCGGTGATGGCGACCGCGGTCTCGGCGACCTCGGCGTCGGTGAGCCGGCGGAAGCCGTCCTCGGTGATCACGGAGACGATCGGGAAGATCTTGCGGGCCAGGTCCGGCCCGCCGGTGGCGGAGTCGTCGTCCGCCGCGTCGTAGAGCGCCTGGACGACCAGGGTGACGGCCTGTTCGGCCGTCAGGTCCTCGCGGTACAGCTTCTTCAGCGAGCCGCGGGCGAAGACCGAGCCGGAGCCGGTGGCGGCGAAGCCGCGCTCCTCGGAGCGCCCGCCGGTGACGTCGTAGTTGAAGATCCGGCCGCGGCCCCGGTCGAGGTCGTAGCCGGCGAAGATCGGGACGACCGCGAGGCCCTGCATCGCCATGCCCAGGTTGCCCCGGATCATGCTGGTGAGGCGGTTGGCCTTGCCCTCCAGGGAGAGCGTGGTGCCCTCGATCTTCTCGTAGTGCTCCAGCTCCAGCTGGAACAGCCGCACCATCTCGACCGCGAGGCCGGCGGTGCCGGCGATGCCGACCGCGCTGTACTCGTCGGCCGGGAACACCTTCTCGATGTCGCGCTGGGCAATGACGTTGCCCATGGTCGCCCGGCGGTCACCGGCGATCACCACACCGCCGTCGAAGACCGCGGCCACGATCGTGGTCCCGTGCGGGGCCTCCACCACGGATCCCTCGGGGAGCCCGTTGCGACCGGGGAGCAGCTCCGGCTTGTGCTCGGCGAGGAAGTCGAGGAACGAGGAGGACCCCGGGGTCAGGAAGGCAGCCGGTAGACGCCCGGTGCCACGAGTGTTGGCTTCCACACGATTCCTTCCAGGTAGCTTGAAGCGCGCAATGCCCGCACCCTACCCGCCGACGATCACTGTCCACGCGTGGAGGGGCCGGTGCCGGGGGGGGGGGGGGCGCCCGCCCCCCCCACGGACGGGGAGGGGCAGGGGTTTGGTGGGGGTGGGTCCTGCCTGGCCCTTTCGCGCCACCCCTTCCGTGGTGCGTCCTTCCGGCCTGGTCGGGTGTGGCGCGGGGATGCGTGGGTCAGTGGGGCTCGGTCGGGGTGGGGAGGGGGTCGGGGATGCCCGGGAAGGGGGCGGTGGGGGCGCCCCAGTGGTGGGCTCGGAGGGTGCAGTCGCGGAGGGCGGTGGCGACGGTTCGGCGGTGGGGGGCGGGGAGGTCGGCCACCAGGTCGGCGTAGACGGTGCTGAGGCGGATTTCCAGGTGGGCGGCGAGTTTGGTGGCGGTGGGGGCGTCGGTGACGGGGAAGGGGAGCTGGTAGCCGCCGGCGGCGGGGGTGGGGGTGGTGAGGAGGCGTTGCCAGGTGTCGCGTTGGGCCTGGTGGGCGGCGTAGTAGGTGCGGGCGTCGGCGCGCTGTTGGTCGTCGGGGAGGTGGGCGCCGACGACGCCGTAGCCGTAGACGGCGGCGTGTTCGGCGCTCAGGGCCTTCTGGAGGGCGGGCAGCGCGGGGCCGGGGGTCGGGGTGGCGGGGGTCGGGGGAGCGGTGGGGGCGGGCTGGTCGGATGGGGCGCCGAGGGTGGTGGCGTGGAGGGCGTTGGCGGCGGCGACCGAGGCGAGGAGCCGGGCGAGGGGCGGTCGGGCGGCGTCGAGGTCGGCCAGGTGGGACTGGGCGGTCTGGCGTTCCAGGGCGGCCAGGGTGGCGGGGGTGGGCGTGGCTGTGGGGGTGGTACTCGGGGTGGGGGTTTCGGAGGCGGCCGGTAGGCCCTGGGCGAGGGCGGCGCGGTGCTGGGCGGTCTCGGCGCGGAGGGGTTGGAGGAGGGCGGTCTGGGCGCCGGGGGTGGCGAGGAGGGCGTCGTAGGCCGCCAGCAGGGTGTCGGTGGCGGTGACGGCGCGCAGTCGGACGGGGGTGTCGGGGTCGGGGGTGGGGGCCTTGGTGGCGACGTCCGTTCCGTCGGTGCCGGTGCAGGCGGTGGTGAGGGTGATCAGCCCGAGGGCCAGGAAGGTCCGTCGGCTGGGCGGCTGCATCGGGGTCACTCCGGAGCGGGTAGGGAGGACGGCCTCCCCTTGCCGCCCTCGGTGGCCCGATCTTCGCAGAATCCCCACGATTGCGGGGGTCCGGTGCGGTGGGTGGGCCGGTGTGAGCTTGCTCGCAGTGGGTGGCGTCCGGCCGGTCGAGGGAGGTCCGGAATCGGTGGTTCGCGGCTTCACCGGCTAGGCTTTGGGCCGAGCTGCCGTGACCCGGAGTGCGCCCGAGGGGCGCGGAGGGCGCGGGGCGACCTCTGACAACAGCAGACGCGGCCGAGGAGTCCACCCGGATGAGCACCACCCACACCGACCGGCTGCGCGCGTTGCTGGAGCCGCTGGCCGCCCAGGCCGGACTGGACCTGGAGGACGTCAAGGTCACCAAGGCGGGCAACCGCCGGCAGGTGCAGATCGACGTCGACACCGACGGCGGCGTGGACATGGACACCATCGCCGAGTTCAGCCGGGTCGTCGGCGAGGCCCTGGACGCCTCGGACGTGATGGGGGAGGAGCCGTACCTGCTGGAGGTCGGCTCGCCCGGTGCGGAGCGTCCGCTGGTGCTGCCCCGCCACTGGCAGCGCGCGGAGGGCCGGCTGGCCAAGATCCACCTGGTCGACGGCGGGGAGATCGTCGCCCGGGTGCTGGAGGCGGACGAGGACGGTGCGCTGGTCGAGGTGCAGCCGGTGAAGGGGCGCGGCCGTCCGAAGGAGCGCCGTCTGGAGTACGTCGAGGTGGCCCGGGCGCGGGTCCAGGTCGAGTTCAACCGCAAGGACGACGAGCAGCTCCTGGACGAGGCCGCCGAGCTCGACGAGGGGGACGACGGCGCCGAGTGAGCCGGCCGCCGTACGACCATCATGAACGTGACGAAAGACGAGGAGGCGTAGCCGTGGACATCGACATGAGTGCCCTGCGCACGCTGGTCAACGAGAAGAACATCCCCTTCGACCTGCTGGTCGAGTCCATCGAGTCCGCCCTCCTCACCGCGTACCACCGCACCGAGGGCTCGCGCCGCCGCGCCCGGGTGCACCTGGACCGCAAGAGCGGCCACGTGACCGTGTGGGCGATGGAGGACCCGGCGGAGCTGGACGAGGGCGTCGAGCCGAAGGAGTTCGACGACACCCCGAGCGGCTTCGGCCGGATCGCGTCCAGCATCGGCATCCAGGTGATGATGCAGCGCCTGCGCGACGCCGCCGACGACCAGACCTTCGGCGAGTACGCGGGCAAGGAGGGCGACATCGTCACCGGTGTCGTCCAGCAGGGCAACGACCCTAAGAACGTGCTGGTCGACATCGGCAAGCTGGAGGCCATCCTGCCGCCGCAGGAGCAGGTCCCGGGCGAGGACTACCGGCACGGCACCCGGCTGAAGTGCTACGTCGTGGCGGTGCGCCGCGGGGTCCGCGGGCCGTCGGTGACGCTGTCGCGCACCCACCCGAGCCTGGTGAAGAAGCTGTTCGCGCTGGAGGTCCCGGAGATCGCGGACGGCAGCGTGGAGATCGCGGCGATCGCCCGCGAGGCCGGCCACCGCACCAAGATCGCGGTCTGGTCGCGCCGGGCCGGGCTGAACGCCAAGGGTGCCTGCATCGGTCCGATGGGCTCCCGGGTGCGCGCCGTGATGGGCGAGCTGCACGGCGAGAAGATCGACATCGTCGACTGGTCGGAGGACCCGCGCGAGATGGTCGCCGCGGCGCTGTCCCCCGCCCGGGTGACCAGCGTGGAGATCGTGGACGCCGCCCAGCGTTCCGCGCGGGTGATCGTGCCGGACTACCAGCTGTCCCTGGCGATCGGCAAGGAGGGGCAGAACGCCCGTCTGGCCGCCCGTCTCACCGGCTGGCGGATCGACATCCGGCCGGACACCGAGGGCCAGGCCGAGCCCCAGCACGAAAATGGCGGGGCTGCGGCGCAGTAGTGAGTGTCGTTCCCGGCGGCCCCCGCCGGTCCTCCGGGATCAACGGGGCGGCGCCATGTCGCTTCGGAGGGGTAGACTTGCCTTCGTCTGGCCGGACGCACGTCCGAGCACGCCCGGAACGCACCTGCGTGGGCTGCCGCAAGCGAGCGGCCAAGCACCAGCTGTTGCGTGTCACGGCGGTCGAGGGCGTCTGCGTCCCCGATCCCCGTGGCGCACTGCCGGGCCGGGGCGCTCACCTGCACCTCGACCCGGCCTGCCTCGACCTCGCGGTCCGCCGTCGGGCGTTCCCCCGGGCCTTCCGGCTCCAGGGGGCGCTCGACACGGAGCGGCTCCGCGGGTTCATCGAGGAGCGGGTCGGCGGAGCCCCTGGGGCGGACCGCCTCCCGTGACGGCCGCCGCTCACCGCGGCGGAGAGAACCACCGCAACAAGCACAGCGCTCGGGCAGCCGCGCGCCGTGCCACCAGTCAGGTACCTCGCGATGTGGAAGTAGGTCGAGATTGCGATGAGCACTCGATGAGTACGCGATGAGTACGCGATGGGTACGCCCATGAAGTAGCGACAGTCCGGCGGACGAGACCCCCGGACTCATAGACAGGAGTGAAGTGGCTAAGGTCCGGGTTTACGAACTCGCCAAGGAGCTTGGCTTGGAGAGCAAGGCCGTCATGGCCAAGCTCACCGAGCTCGGTGAGTTCGTCCGTTCGGCGTCCTCGACGATCGAGGCGCCGGTCGTGCGCAAGCTGACTGACGCGCTTGGTGTGGCCCCCACCGGTGGTGGCGCTGCCAAGCCGGGCCCGCGGAAGACCGCGGCGCCCCAGCCCGCGGCAGGTGCCGCGGGTGCACCCAAGCCGGGTGCCCCGACCCCGGGTCCGCGCCCTGGCGCGGCCCCTGGTCCCCGTCCGACCCCGGCCGCCGCGGCTCCCGCCGCGCCGGCCGCCCCCGCGGCTCCGGCCGCTCCCGCCGCCCCGCGTACGGGTGCGCCGACCCCGGGCCCGCGCCCGGCCGCGCGTCCCGCCGCCCCGGCGGCCCCGGCCGC
>NZ_JBHWDU010000153.1:0-9913 GCF_042734825.1 Kitasatospora sp. NPDC059648
GTACTGGCGAGCTGGACGCTGGGCGGGGCTACAGCTGCTGGAGTGCTTCGTCGGCCGTGGCGGCCTGGATGAGGGCGCCGATGTCGAGGCCGTCGGCCAGTTCTTCGGGGTTGCCGCCTCCCCAGGCGATGCTCGAGGCCAGCCAGCCTGTGGTGAAGCTGGTCGGGATCCCGAACTCTCCCAGGGCGGTGAAGGCGATCACGTCGTAGGCCTGCGAGCCCACGCCATGGTCTCCGCCGGAATTCCCGACACCTCACCAGGATGCAGCACGACCCACCCCCACAGACGACCAACCCGATCTGACCGGAAGGCACTTACTGTCCCACACCCACCCCGAGCGACTTCGCGAGCAGAGTCGCCCGGCCGACTTCCTGCGCTCTGGCCTGTCGGCGGGGTGGGCTACCGCTGCGAAGCGCGCCGGCGGCTGAGCCGCGTGGCCGCCGCGCCGGCCGCCAGGAACGCGGCGGAGAGGCCGAGCAGGACGGGCGTCTTCGGGGCGCCCGTCTCGGCGAGCTGGCCGTGAGGGGGCTTGCCGTGATGATCCTCGCCCTCGCCGTGGTGGCTGGACTTCATCGTGTGCTCGCCGTGGTGGGCCGGCTTGTGCTCCGGCCGTGCCTCGACCTCCTCCGCGACGAACTTGACCTTGTTCAGGTTGACGGCGGTGCTCTTGGAGCTGTTGTCGTTGTTGTTGGTGACGCTGTTCTGCACGACGACGGTCACGTGGACGTCCTGGGTCTGACCCTGGTGCTGTGCGGAGTTCTGGTCCTGGCCACCGTGCTCGTCAGGCTTGCCGTGCTCGTCTGGCTTGCCGTGCTCGTCTGGCTTGCCGTGCTCGTCAGGCTTGCCCTGCTCGCAAGGCTTGCAGTGCTCGCCGTGCTCGCCGTGCCCGCACTTTTCGTCATGCTTGCAGTGCTCGTTGTGCTTGCCGTGCTCGGCAAGCATGCCGGGAACGCCGTGCTCGCCGTGTTCGAAGGGCATGCCGGGAACCTCGGGCAGGCAGAAGTTCTTGCCGAGGCCCTGGCCGGTGAGGTGCCCGCGGTGCTCGTGCCCGGGCTCGTGGAGGCAGTTCTTGCTGCCGTGCGTTCCCATGTCCATGGGAAGCGTCGACGGCGCCCGCCCCGTCAGCCGCTCGCCCTCAGTGCCCGGCTCGCCGGCCTGGGCCGTGTCGTCCGACAGCGCGGCGCCGGGCTCCTGCCCGTCGGCCAGGGCGGCCTCGGGCGCGGTGTCAACGTCGGTGCGGTGGAACGGGCGGACGGCCTGCATCGGCCGGACAGCACCGCTGCCGGTGATGGTCATGGCGCCGTCCGCCGAGGGGCTGCTGCCCTCGGCCAGGCGCAGAAGGCTGTCGACCCATTCGCCCCGGGCCTCCGTCGAGGCGGAGGCCGCGCTGTGGTCGGCGACGGGCGAGGCGTAGGCCGTACCGCCGGCGCCCCACACGAGGGCCGCTGACGTCAACCCTGACAGGACCAGGGTGGTGAATCGAGTTCGCATGACGCTCCTGGATGATCCACAAAACGGATCTTCTGGATACGCTCCCCCACCACCCGATCGCGGCGAGCGTCGCCGAGGATTAACCACTCCGGCCCAACCAATTACCCAGCGTGGACGAACGCCGACGGCGCGACCCCTCCCGCGGTCCGCGCCGCCGCGCCCAGGCTGCGTCGGCTCAGCCCGAGCACCGAGTGCAGCAGACATGAGACAGCCGGCAGGATGCCGGTGTCCACCACCAGCGGGCGCAGCCACTCCATGGCCTCGTCTGCCCCTCTGCCAGGTCCTGGGCGGCTGTTCGCGTGCGCCCAGCCAGCCGCGCGCAGCCGACTTCCCGTCAGCGACTGCTGAACTGCTGACCCACCGAAGACTCCGCAGGCCGGCAACCGTGTTGCGGCCGCGTGTGCCTGCGGCCGGCAGAGACAGATCCCGGACGGAGCCGGCACTTCTCCTTCCTCGGCACGTCGTACGGCATCCGGCCCGACGGCCGGCGCGAGGCGGCCATCACTACGGCGAGGCCGGCGTCCACCGCTTTGTCGCCGACGTCACCGGCCCCCCGGAAAAGGTCCACGCGCGCCGGCGGGAGGAACGGCGCGCCGCCAAGGAAGCCCCGACCGACCGGCCGTCAAGAGCACTTGACAGCAACACCGGTCTTCCGCTTCGTTCCCGCCCCGGGACCTTGGAGCCCCGCAGGTTCGAAGAGCGTGGACCACGGGGGTGATCGCGGCCCGGGGGACGGAGCCGTCGAGGCCGGCGGAGAGGTGGTTGCCGTCCTCGTCGGTGGCGCTCTCGTCGTGGCGACCGTGGATCAGGTGCGGCTCACCGGCGTCATGCCTGCCGTCAGCCTCGTCGGCGCCGGTGCGGACGAGGCGCCGTCCGGTGGGGCCGTCCGGGCTGGGCACGGGGGCAGGGCGACAGCCTGACCTCATGCCGCCGGCGGCTCCCACGCGGGGCCGGTTCCCACGGCCAACCGTGTGAGGCAGCACGCGTTTCTGGTCGCGACGCACGGCGGACGGCGTCGCCGAACCGCACACTGGCACCAGATCTGCGACAGCGGCCCGGCAGCTGCGCCGCACTCATCGGTGGGCCTGGAGGACGGATGACCGAGCACTACTCGCCGCACTCCGAGCCCAGCGGTGGTCCGCTTCCCCCGCCGGCGCCCGGGCCGTCGCGCAGGCGCCGCATCCTTCGCCGGGCGCTACTCGGGGCGGTCGTCGTCATGGTCGGCGCGGTGGGTTCCGGCAGCTGGGCGTACTTCCACCTGAACGGCAACCTGCACCACGCACCGCTCAACCTGGGGCCGGCCACACAGACACGCGAGCAGAAGGACCGTGCCGGTCACAACTCCATGAACATCCTGGTGATCGGCTCCGACACGCGCTCCACCGCGGCCGACTGCCTGATGCTCAACGTCGGGATCGACTGCTCGGCCGGCGCCAATGCGGACACCGAGATGCTCGTCCACCTGTCCGCCGACCGCACCGACGCCACGGTGCTCAGCATCCCGCGCGACACCGTCGTCGACATCCCCAGTTGCACCGACCCGAAAAGCGGGCGCGTCTACCCGGCGATGCCGCAGACGCCGATCACCGCCAGCCTGCAGAACGGCGGTCCGGGCTGCACGGTCGCCGCAGTCCACGCCCTCACCGGCATCACCATCGACCACTTCGTGATGTCGGACTTCGCCGGCGCGGTGGCCATGACGGACGCCGTCGGCGGAGTCCAGATCTGCGTGGACAACAACATCTACGACCCCCACTCCAGCCTCAAGTTGACCAAAGGGGCCCACACCCTCAAAGGCCTCGCCGCCATGGAGTTCCTGCACACCCGTTACGGCTTCGGCGACGGCAGCGACCTGGGGCGGGTAGAGGCCCAGCACGCCTACCTCACCGCGCTCATCCAAAAGCTCAGGACATCGGACATGCTGAGCAACCCGGTCACCCTCTACCATCTGCTCAACACCGCGACCAGGGCCCTGACCGTCGACGACGGCCTGGCCGGCCTGTCCCAGTTGGGCTCGCTCGCCGCGCGGCTGAACGAAGTGTCGCCCAGCCGGACGGTCTTCCTGACCATGCCCAACGTCCCCTACCCATCCAACAACAACTGGGTGAGCCCGGCGCCCTCAGCGGCCGCGGTGTTCCGGAAGGTGATCGAGGACCGTCCGCTGACCACAGCACGCAGCTCCGCCGACCTCGTGACGCCGACCGCCTTCCTCAGCGCGACCTCGGCCGGCCCGTCCAGCCCCCGCACCGCGGCGGACCCGCCCGGCTGCATCCCAGTCAGCACACAGGACACCACACCCCTCGGCAGCCCCATCCACGCCTACGCCATGAAACCGGACATCCCCAACTCGGCACCGTGAACCGGCACCCGACGAGCCGGCCGCCGCCGGCGGTGGGTGTCAAGTCAAGTCAGACGGTTGAGTGTGGTACAGCCGCTCACGCCGCAGCAGGGCCCCGCGCTCGGCGGGAGAGGCGGCCTCGCACAGTCCCAGAACGCTCAGCTCGTAGTCGGCGGTGAAGGCGCGGCGCTTCGGCTTCGGAGCCGGGGCGACCCCGCAGAGGGTATTGGTACTGGTCATGCTGGGCGGTACTCCCGTGTCCCGCCCTCTCAGGCCACACAATCCCGCTGAAGCGGGATCTCTCACCCGAACCTGTCACAAAAGGTCTTGCCGCACCACTGCTCCAACCGCCGACCTGGTCTCCCAAACTCACACGCTCCGCATCGACCGGCGAAGTGCCGGCGGTCCTTCCGGTGGCAGCCTTCGCCCGCGCCCCACCGGCCGGCGGCCCGGATCCTCGGCCCCGGCCCGGTCGCGCCGGGACCACTCGGGTTCCGGTGTCACGCCCCGGCGCTCCTGATCCGGCGTCCGGACGAGGCCTGCCGGTTCCGCCCGGCCGCACCGGTCCGGTTCACCAGGCAGTACGACGACGAGGAACTCCGCCGGACCGACCAGGCCGCGTGGCGCCGGGGCGCTCGCGCCGTCCCCTCACAGCCCGGCCGCTCACCGACCCGCCCGCCGCCTCCAGTGGGCGGCGGTGAGCGCGATGAACCGGGCGTTGCCCACGGCATAGCGCAGGAGCATCCGGCGCGGCTCCTGGACCATCCGGTGGAACCATTCCAGACCGGCCCTTCGCATCCACCGCGGTGCCCTGCTGCGCAGCCCCGCCACCACGTCGAAGGAGCCGCCGACACCGACCAACAGGGCGCAGCCCAGGTCGTTCTGCCGGCGTGCGAGGAAGCACTCCTTGCGCGGACTCGGCACGGCGAGGAACAGGATGTCCGGGCGGGTCGTGCGGACGGACGCCACCACCTGCTCCTCCTCTGCCTCGTCCCAGTAGCCGTCCCGGTGCCCGACCACCTCGACCCCCCACGCGACGGCGATGCGCGCGGTCTTTGCGACCACCTCCGGCTCGGCGCCCAGGAGGTAGACGCGGTACCCGTTGCGCGCGGCGCTGCGCCACAGCGCCAGCATGAAGTCGATGCCGGCCACCCGCTCCGGCAGCGGACTTCCGAGAAGACGCCCGGCCCACACGACCGACTGCCCGTCTGCGTTGACGAGCGAGCACGACCGGATGATCCGCGCCAGTTCCGGGTCGTCGTGCGCCTTGACGACCTTCGCCGCGTTCAGCACGACGTGCTGGTGGGGACCGCCGGTTGCGATCAGCGCCTCGGCGGCCGCCACCGACGCCTCCAGGGTGAGCGGATGGACGGGCAGCCCGCACACCGTGACCGCCCGGCCCGGGCCCTCACTCATGCCGCCCCAGACCCAGGTTGTGCCAGAACTGCACGAACTCCTCCTCGACGCGCCCGGGTTCGTACCGCGGCCGCAGCTCCTGCCATGCCCTCTGCTGGCGTCGCCGGATCCCCTCCAGGTCGTCCCGGCAGGCCGTGAGGAACCGGGCCACCGACTCCACCGAGGCCTCGACGGGCTCCACGCATCCCCGGGCGAAGAGCTCGGCGCTTCCCGGCGACGGGGTCGCTGCCACGGCGCAGCCCGCCTGGAGCCCTTCGAGCAGGACGAAGGGAAGTCCCTCGACCCAGCGGGCCGGAATGACGAACGCGTCGACCTCCGCCCAGAACGACAGGGCGTCCGACAGATCCAGGACCCCCAGGTCCTCGTCGACGCAGGCCATGTCCGCGACGGGTACGTCACGGCGCATGCCGGCGACACGAAACTCGACCTCGAGGCCCTGCGCCCGCGTCCTCTCGACCGCACCGCAGACCAGGTCGAATCCCTTGAACCGGGTCATCGTGCCGAGCCAGCCGACACGCAGCACACTCGACGTGCGGCCTTCCCCGGTCGGCGGCACCGCAGGGGGAACGGGATTGCGCAGCACCGTCACGGACGCGGTGGGGCAGCCGCTGGCCAGCAGCTGGGCCGCGACCGCCTCGCTCAGGACGAGCCAGTGGGACCCGCCCAGTAATGCCCGCAGCATCCGGTTCGCGGCGAGCCTCGCGGGCAGTTGCGCGCCGTGGAGATGCAGAACCACGGTGCAGCCGACCGCCCTGGCCGCGATGATGAGAACCGTGTCACGGACCAGGTGCAGACCCCACTGCGAGACCGGTAGGTAGACGGCTGTCTGGACGCGCCGGGCCAGCAGGTAGGCGCCCTCGCCCAGGGCCGCCGCGGTAGCGCGGACCTTGGCGGGCCAGGAAGCCGTGAACCTCTGCGATCCGTTGCGGTCCGCCGAGAGCGAGATGACCGCCGACACGTGGCACCGGCTCGTCAGCAGGGGCGTGAAGAACTCGGCTGCGCGGCCCATGCCGCCCAGATGCGCACTGTGCCGGAAGACCAGGACGGCCGGACGGGCGGGTCGCCGCAGGAGCCTTGGGCGGATGAGAAACATTCCCCGTTCCTTGGAGTATGTGATGCGGGATCCTGGAGTCCGAGTGGAATCATGGGAAGTCAACCGAACCACTCGGCCCGTATGGAAGACCACTGCAACACGTCCCGGTCTGCGTTATTCATACGATATTTGAGGCTGGGTCGCCGGATGTTTCCGGGCTCAGGATCCGGTCATTGAAGGGAAGCGCGGTCGGCGTGACTGCTGGTATTCCACTGTTCGTTTCCGTATGTGCTGCGGTATGTGTCGCTTCCGGCCTCCTGCTCGCTCTTTGTATGCGCGGAGCGGGCGGGCTGCTGTGGGCATCCTGCCTCGCACCGCTCTTTCTGCTGGACAGGGAATACGCGACGGTAGGCGTCGGCTCGCTCTATCTCATGGACGCCCTCGCCGGCTGCGCGCTGCTCGTGACCGTGCACGTGTGGGGGCCGCGGGCGTTCTCCGAGCCCCGGCTGCGCTGGTTCCGGGCGGTCGCCGTGGGCCTCGCGGTCGCGTCGGCCCAGGCGGTGTACCGCGGGTTCGAAGCGGGGTATCCCGATCCCCTCAAAGGGGCGATCCTGGGCCTCTACCCGCTCTTCGGGTGGTTCGCCGCCACCTGGTGTCTCACCCGGCCGGTCGAGGAAAACCTCCGCTGGCGGTGGCTGTTGTACGTGCCGACCTGCGGTGTCCTTCTGGCCTGGATCACGCACACGCCGATGATTGCCGCAGCCTCGGGCGTCTACCTGGCGATCGCCGGCGCCTTCGGGGTCCAGATGCGGTGCACGGGAGACAGCCGACTGCTCCTGTGGGTCCTGGCCGGAGCCGCCCTGCTGACCGCCCTCGCGAGCAAGCGGGGCCCCCTCCTGGCCGTTGCCGCGGCCATTTCCGCGACCGCGGTCGCCGGTAGGTCGAGTCGTCGACGTGTCATCCGCTGGCCGGTCATCTCATGGATTGCCGCGACGGCCGGGGTCGTTTCCCTGCTGTCCTTCTCCCTTTCCGGCGGGAATCTGTCCGACACGCCCGTGGTGGGGGGCCTTGTGAGACGGTTGTCGAGCTCGGCGGATATGCAGACCGAAGCCGGTGCCAACGTGGGACTGCGTCTTGAAATGTGGCGGGTGGCCCTTCACGTGGCGTGGCAGAGACCGTTTTTCGGTGCCGGGGCGGGACATCCCATCGAGGTGGTCCGATCCGTCATGCATCCGATCTCCGGGAAATCCGGCCCGCACAACTCGTTCATCGGGTACATCTATTATCTCGGCTGGCCGGCCGGATTCGCCTTCATCCTGATCGTCGCCGCGACCTTGCGCAGGACCTGGCGCGCCCGGCACCATCCGGCCGCCGCCTCCTGGTTCGGGGCGACCGTCGGCGTGAGTGTCACCGCCTTCACCAATGTCGCCTTCGAGACCACGTTCATCGGGCTTCCGTCCTGGCTGGTCCTGTCCTGCGCGTACGCCCTCGTCGGAGTGGACCGGGGTGCCGGGGGCGGCACCGATGGGGAGGGCACCGACGGGCGCATGCGCCTCATCGCCCAGCGGCGCGCCGGTCCGGCAGGCCCCACAGGCCCGAGCACGGCCCGCGACACCGGTGCGCAGGCGCCGGGCTCTCGCGTGTGAATCCCGCTCCGTCCGCCCCCTGCGTGACCACCTGGAGAATCCGTTGCAGCAGTCAGAGATCCGAGAGTTCTGGTCCGCGCACCCGTGCGGCGACAACCTCTTCGGCACGCCGGGCGGGGACCGGCGGGAGGACTACGAGAGGTTCTTCACGCGGTACGACATGGCCAAGTACCGCCTGGAGAGCCACATTCCGCAGTGCCTCGACCGTCTGGACGCCCACGGCAAGCGGGTGCTGGAGATCGGTCTCGGCCAGGGGGCGGAGGCCGAGCGGCTGATCCGCGCGGGCGCCCTGTGGACGGGGGTCGACCTCACCGAGACCGCCGTCCGTCGCACGGGGACGCGCCTCGCACTGCGCGGACTGCCCCACGAGGGCCTGTACCAGGGAAGCGTGCTGGACCTGCCGTTTGCTCAGGACTCCTTCGACCTCGTCTTCAGCCACGGCGTACTGCACCACGTACCGGACATCCTGCAGGCCCAGCGGGAGATCCACCGTGTCCTGAGACCAGGCGGAACGCTGGTGGTGATGCTCTATGCGCGCTGGTCACTGAACTACTTGGTGTCGATCGCCGTGCTGCGGCGCGCGGCCCTTCTGGCTGCCTACCCCCTGGTCCGGGCCGGACTGCTCGGTGGGTCCCACCCGCTTCTCGACGCCCATGCGGCCGGCGCCCGCCGGTGCGGTCTCCTGCGGTACCTGAGGCTGACCGAGTTCCTCCACCGCAACACCGACGGGCCCGACAACCCGTACTCCCGGGTCTACGACGTCCGCCAGGTCCGGCGGGACTTTCCGCTCTTCGAGGTGGAGCACGCGCAGAAGCGGTTCATGCACGCCCCGCCGCTGCCCGTCCACGGCATGGCCGGTGAACGACTCCTGGGCTGGCACCTGTGGGTGCACCTGACGCCCCGGGGATGATCAACGGCAGGCCCGGCAGATGGGGAGCCGGTGGTCCGGTATGACACGCGAGCGCGGCCGGCGCCTGAGCAAGGGGCAGGAGAGACGGGGCAGTCGCAGGCGACGCGCGAAGGCCCCCTGGGCGGAAGTCCTGCTTCGTCAGCAGATGCAGCGTGCCGGCCGCGTGGTGCGCCATGCCCAGGCGCTCGGCGAGGACACGCATCGTGCGGGGGCGTAGAAGGAGATGTGCCGGCCGGCTTGCGGTGCCAGGTACCACCATGACGGATCGGCGCTGAGATCGTGCAGGTGCTGGGTGAAGACGAGCGAATGCGCTCCGGTCTCCCGCGGGCAGGTGTCGACGAAGGCGAGCGGGTCGGTCACATGCCCCATCACCTCCCCGGCGGTGACCGCGGTGGCCGTCTTCCCACCGGCTGACGTCCCACTCGAATACCCGGGCGAACAGGTTCTCGCAGCGGGCGTCCTGCCAGTAGGCGTCCAGGCCGACGTCGCGCAGCAACCGGGACGAGCAGCCGTGTCCCGCGCCGTAGTCGACGTACACTCCGGTGGAACCGAACATGCGCGCCGGCACCGAGGCCGGCTGCGGATACCGGTGGGGGTTCCGTTGCACGCCGCCGGTGTCGACGGCCGCCACGGCCTGCGAACAGGCCTCGTCCAACCGGTGCGGCTCGTCGACGAACCAGTAGGCTCACGCGTCGCACATG
This sequence comes from Kitasatospora sp. NPDC059648, assembly GCF_042734825.1. Classification (NCBI taxonomy): domain Bacteria; kingdom Bacillati; phylum Actinomycetota; class Actinomycetes; order Kitasatosporales; family Streptomycetaceae; genus Kitasatospora; species Kitasatospora sp. NPDC059648. Next base: position 9,536 of record NZ_JBHWDU010000153.1, read on the forward strand.
CGGTCGGTGGCCTCGTGGCGTCCGGGCTCGGTGGCCCGGTGCGTGATGCGCGTGGCGCCGCGGCGGATCCCGCAGGAAGCGGTCATGCCGTCACCCTGCTGCCGGCGGCCGCCGATGCCCGGTGCGGCGTCCCGGGGATGGAGGGGCGCAGGATCGAGTCGAGTTCGGCGTCGACCATGAGGCGGGCCAGTTCGGGGGCGTGGGTGGTGGGTTTCCAGCCGAGGACGCGGTGGGCCTTGGAGGCGTCTCCGACGAGGTCGTCGACCTCGGAGGGACGCAGGTAGCGTTCGTCGAAGCGGATGTGGTCGCGGTAGTCGAGGCCGAGGTGGGCGAAGCAGTGTTCGGCGAAGTCGCGCACGCTGTGGCTGGTGCCGGTGG
>NZ_JBHWDU010000154.1:0-9561 GCF_042734825.1 Kitasatospora sp. NPDC059648
ACCCGCCCCCGGGGGGGGGGGGGGGGGGGCGGGGGGCGCCCCGCCCCCGCCCCGCCCCCCCCCCCGGGACGGTCGCGACCGTGAATTCCCGAATACCGGGAAAGGGCTATTGCCCACCCTTCTGCACAAAGCCGCGCACGAAATCTTCCGCGTTCGACTCCAGGACCTCGTCGATTTCGTCCAGCACCGCGTCGACGTCGTCGCTCAGCTTTTCCTGGCGTTCCTTGAGGTCATCGGAATTCTGGGTTTCCGCGACCTGTTCCTCGACCTCCTCGGAGGAGCGGTTTGCCCGCTGCTGGCCGCCGCCGGTGTCCTTGCTCGCCATTTCCCTCACCCCGCTCGAATCGTCTGGCACGGTTTGGCCGGTCGGTCGTTGCCGGTTGGCACCGACCCTATACACAAGGTGCGACTGCCGCTCCCGGTTTGCCGGTGGCGCTCCCTGTCCAACACCCGCTGCCACCCCGGATGATTCCCATTCGGCGGACGTTCACCCGTGGTGATCGAAAAGTTACCCGCCGGACAGCACGCGCAGCAGGTCCTCCGCCGTGCGGCAGCGGTCCAGCAGCTCCTTGACGTGGTTGCGGGTGCCGCGCAGGGGCTCCAGCGTGGGTACGCGCTGCAACGAGTCCCGGCCCGGCAGGTCGAAGATCACCGAGTCCCAGGAGGCCGCCGCGACGTGCTCCGCATACTGCTCCAGGCAGCGCCCGCGGAAGTACGCCCTGGTGTCCTCCGGCGGCTTGGTGACGGCCCGCTCGACCTCTTCCTCGGTCAGCAGCCGCTCGAAGCGGCCCCGGGCCACCAGGCGGTTGTAGAGGCCCTTCTCGGCCCGTACGTCGCTGTACTGGAGGTCGACCAGGTGCAGCCGCGGGTTGTCCCACTCCAGGGCGTCCCGGCTGCGGTAGCCCTCCAGGATCTCCCGCTTGGCGACCCAGTCCAGCTGCTTCGACAGCGACATCGGGTCGCGCTCCAGCCGCCCGAGGACGTCCTCCCAGCGCGTGAGGACGTCCACGGTCTGCTCGTCGGCGTCGTTGCCGAAGCGGTCCTCGACGTACTTGCGGGCCAGCTCGAAGTACTCCAGCTGCAGCTGGACCGCGGTGAGCTTGCGCCCGTTGCGCAGGGTGATCAGGTGCTTGAGCGTCGGGTCGTGGGAGACCCGGTGCAGGGTGCGCACCGGCTGGTCGACGGCGAGGTCGGAGGCGATGAAGGAGTCCTCGATCATCGCCAGGACCAGCGAGGTGGTGCCCAGCTTCAGGTAGGTGGAGATCTCGGAGAGGTTGGCGTCCCCGATGATCACGTGCAGCCGGCGGTACTTCTCGGCGTCGGAGTGCGGTTCGTCCCGGGTGTTGATGATCGGCCGCTTGAGGGTGGTCTCCAGCCCGACCTCGACCTCGAAGTAGTCCGCCCGCTGGCTGATCTGGAAGCCGTGCGCCGAGCCGTCCTGGCCGATGCCGACCCGGCCGGCGCCGGTGACCACCTGGCGGGAGACGAAGAACGGGGTGAGGTGGCGGACGATGTCGGCGAACGGCGTCGCCCGCTTCATCAGGTAGTTCTCGTGGGTGCCGTAGGAGGCGCCCTTGTTGTCGGTGTTGTTCTTGTAGAGGTGGATGTTCTGCCCGTTGGGCAGTTCCAGCGCGCGTTGCGCGGCGGCCGCCATGATCCGCTCGCCGGCCTTGTCCCACAGCACGGCGTCGCGCGGGTTGGTCACCTCGGGCGAGCTGTACTCGGGGTGCGCGTGGTCCACGTAGAACCGGGCCCCGTTGGTCAGGATGACGTTGGCGAGGCCGATGTCCTCGTCGGTCAGCTGGCTCGCGTCCGCCACCTCGCGCGCGAGGTCGAAGCCCCGTGCGTCGCGCAGCGGGTTCTCCTCCTCGAAGTCCCAGCGGGCCCGCCGCGCCCGGTGCATCGCCGCCGCGTAGGCGTTGACGATCTGGGACGAGGTGAGCATGGCGTTGGCGTTGGGGTGCCCGGGCACGGAGATCCCGTACTCGGTCTCGATGCCCATCACGCGCCGTACGGTCATGCGGCCCTCCTTGCCCGGTGCCCCGCCCCCGACGGGCGGAACACGCTGACGTACAGCTGAACGACACCGGCGCCGGCGGTCTGCCCGCGGACGGTGGGTCGAGCCTAGAACCCGGCGCCGACCGGCGTGCCCCGAGACGCGCCGTCCGGCTGCGGGGCCGCGAGGCGCCACAGCCGGACGGTGTGCGTACAGCTCCGGGGACCGCTGCCGGCCCGGACAACCGCGTGCTTACAGGTACTGCCCCGTGTTGGCGACAGTGTCGATCGAGCGGCCGGACTCGGCGCCCTGCTTGCCGGTGACCAGCGTGCGGATGAAGACGATCCGCTCGCCCTTCTTGCCGGAGATGCGGGCCCAGTCGTCCGGGTTGGTGGTGTTCGGCAGGTCCTCGTTCTCCTTGAACTCGTCCACGCAGGCGGCGAGCAGGTGGGAGACGCGCAGACCGCGCTGACCGTGGTCGAGGAAGTCCTTGATGGCCATCTTCTTCGCGCGGTCGACGATGTTCTGGATCATGGCGCCGGAGTTGAAGTCCTTGAAGTACAGGACCTCCTTGTCACCGTTGGCGTAGGTGACCTCCAGGAAGCGGTTCTCCTCGGTCTCGGAGTACATCCGCTCCACGACCGACTGGATCATCGCCGCCACCGTGGCCTCGACGGAGCCGTCGTGCTCCTTGAGGTCGTCCGGGTGGAAGGGCAGCGAGTCCCTGAGGTACTTGGAGAAGATGTCCTTCGCGGCCTCGGCGTCCGGGCGCTCGATCTTGATCTTGACGTCCAGGCGGCCGGGCCGCAGGATCGCCGGGTCGATCATGTCCTCGCGGTTCGAGGCGCCGATGACGATGACGTTCTCCAGGCCCTCCACGCCGTCGATCTCGGCGAGCAGCTGCGGGACGATGGTGTTCTCCACGTCCGAGCTGACGCCGGAACCGCGGGTGCGGAACAGCGACTCCATCTCGTCGAAGAAGACGATGACGGGCGTGCCCTCGCCCGCCTTCTCCCTGGCCCGCTGGAACACCAGGCGGATCTGCCGCTCGGTCTCGCCCACGTACTTGTTGAGCAGCTCGGGGCCCTTGATGTTGAGGAAGTAGCTCTTCCCCTGGGGGCGGCCGGTGACCTCGGCGACCTTCTTGGCCAGCGAGTTGGCGACCGCCTTGGCGATCAGCGTCTTGCCGCAGCCGGGCGGGCCGTAGAGCAGCACGCCCTTGGGCGGGCGCAGCTCGAACTCCTTGAAGAGGTCGGCGTGCAGGTACGGCAGCTCGACCGCGTCGCGGATCAGCTCGATCTGGTTGCTCAGGCCGCCGATCTGGCGGTAGTCGATGTCCGGGACCTCTTCGAGGACCAGCTCCTCGACCTCGGACTTCGGCACGACCTCGTACACGTAGCCGGAGCGCGGCTCCAGCAACAGGGCGTCCCCCGCCCGGATGGTGACCTCGCGCAGCGGTTCGGCGAGGCGCACCACGCGCTCCTCGTCGGTGTGGCCGATGACCAGGGCGCGCTCGCCGTCCTCCAGGATCTCCTTGAGGGTGACGATCTCGCCGATGCGCTCGAAGGCCATCGCGTCCACGATGTTGAGGGCCTCGTTGAGCATCACTTCCTGGCCGCGCCGCAGTTCGTCGAGGACGACGTTCGGGCTGACGTTGACGCGGAGCTTGCGACCGCCGGTGAAGATGTCGGCGGTACCGTCCTCGTTCGCCGCGAGGAAGGTGCCGAACCCGGCCGGGGGCTGTGCCAGCCGGTCCACTTCCTCCTTGAGGGCCACGATCTGGTCGCGGGCCTCGCGCAGGGTGGAGGCGAGTCGTTCGTTCTGGGCGGTCACGCCGGCCAGGTTGGTCTGGAGCTCGACGATCCGCTCTTCGAGGATTCTCGAATTGCGCGGCGAGTCGGCGAGCTTGCGGCGCAGTACGGCGATTTCCTGCTCAAGGTACGAGACCTGAGCGGCCTCGTCGGAACCACGAGCGGGCCTGCCGGTGCTGCGGTTGTAGTCGTCATCGTGGGCTGCCACGGTCCTCACCTCCTCCGGGGAGCTGGACGCTTCCAGACCCTACCTGGGACCAGGGGTCCGTAAACCCCTAGATCAAGAAAGATGGAACGGGCGTGTCCGATCTTCGCCCCAGCGTGCTTCCCCTCTGCTAAGGGGATACCCACCGCGCACCACCCAAAGCGGGCCAGATGTATCGTCGAGCGAAGCGATATCCGATCGCGACCGCGGTGCTTGGGTCCGATCGTTGTACGAATGGCGGGATTGCTCCAGGAATAGGGGCGACCCGGGACAGAAACGGCAGGGGACCATGTCGGTGACCGAGCAGACCGCGGTGGCGACCGAGGAGCTGGAGGTGTGGATCGACCAGGACCTGTGCACCGGCGACGGCATCTGCGCCCAGTACGCGCCCGAGGTCTTCGAGCTGGACATCGACGGACTCGCGTACGTGAAGGGCCCGGACGACGAGCTGCGCCAGCAGCCGGGGGAGACCGCCCCGGTGCCGCTGACGCTCCTTCAGGACGTGGTGGACTCGGCCAAGGAGTGCCCCGGCGACTGCATCCACGTGCGCCGGGTCGCCGACCGGGTCGAGGTCTACGGGCCGGACGCCGAGTAAGGCCTAGGCGGAGCCGGCCGGGGCGGCGGACTGGGAGCGTTCCCAGCCGCCGCCCCTGTGCGTCCAGGTGAGGTCGAGTGAGACGTCGGGGCGGAAGCGCGGCACGTCGTCGCCCGAATACCCCTGCGCGTGGCCGGTGATGGCGCCGTCGGAGCGCACCGCGAGCTTGCTGAGGGTCAGGTTCTCGCGCTCGGTCAGCAGGGTGGCGAGCACCACCGGGCGCCCGTCCGGGCCGAAGCCGAGCAGGTAGGCGGAGTCCGGGGGGTTGCCGGTGTCGGTGGCGCAGTGCGCGGCGACGACCGTGCCGGGGTGCCCGTCGCCGAGGTCGGCGGGCACGCTGAGCACCGTCTTGACCGGGAAGGGGCCGCAGTCCATGGGCAGTTGGGCCGCCGCCGGGTCGGGGGCGGCGCCCGCGGCGAGGGCCTGGGGGGTGCCGCCGGCGGCCAGCGGGGTACCCGTGGCCGGGGAGGCGGAGAGCGCCGCGGCCACCACCGCGCCGCAGCCCGCCAGGGCAACGGCCCAGTGCCAGGGGGCGGTTCGCGCGTGTCCGGGCCCGGAGCGGCCCCGCGGTGTCTGCTGTCCAGCCGTCGCCGTCGTCGTCCCGACCGCGGTCTCCACCAGGCGTCCCCTCCAGAGCTCCAGGAGCTGGTCTGCGTGAGCGAGCATCGTCCCACACCGGGCCCGTGCGCTGTCGGCCGGGGAGCCGAAGGGTGCACCGGTGCCGAGGCGGCCACGAAAGGAAGGGGTGGCGCGAGCGTCGAACTCGCACCACCCCTTCTCGGGTTCCGGGGTCAGCCCAGGTCGGGCTGCTCGGCCTCGACCTCGCGGGCGGCCTTGCGGGCCGCGGCGCGCTCCTGCAGGGTCGCCTCGGGCGCTCCGCTGTCGTAGTCCTCGCCGTAGGCGCCCTTGGCCGGCCGGCGGCGGCGCAGCGGCGGCTCGACACCGTCCGCCAGGCGGCGGGCGGTGAGCAGGAAGCCGGTGTGGCCGATCATCCGGTGGTCCGGGCGGACGGCCAGGCCCTCCAGGTGCCAGGTGCGGACCATGGTCTCCCAGGCCTGCGGCTCGGTGAAGGTGCCGTGCTCGCGCAGCGCCTCGACGGTCTTGGACATCTGCGTGGTGGTGGCCACGTAGCAGCAGATGAGGCCGCCGGGGACGAGCGCCTTGGAGGCGACGTCCAGGCACTCCCAGGGGGCCAGCATGTCGAGGATGACGCGGTCGACGTCGGTCTCGACCAGGTTGTCCTGGAGGTCGCCGACGGTCAGCTTCCACGCCGGGTGCGGGCCGCCGAAGTAGCGCTCGACGTTGCCCCGGGCGATGTCCGCGAAGTCCTGCCGGCGCTCGTAGGAGGCCAGCGAGCCCTGCTCGCCGACGGCGCGCAGCAGGTAGGTGCTGAGCGCCCCGGAGCCGACACCCGCCTCGACCACGCGGGCGCCCGCGAAGATGTCGGCCATCGCCAGGATCTGCCCCGCGTCCTTGGGGTAGATCACGGCGGCGCCGCGCGGCATGGACAGGACGTAGTCGGGGAGCAGGGGGCGCAGCGCGAGGTACGGGACGTTCCCCGTGGTGCGCACGACCGTGCCCTCGGGAGCGCCGATCAGCTCGTCGTGCGGGAACGCACCCTTGTGGGTGTGGAACTGGTTCCCGGCCTGGAGCGTGAACGTGTAGTGGCGACCCTTGGGGTCGGTCAGCTGGACCTGGTCCCCGACCTGGAAGGGCCCGCGTCGGCGGGCGGCACCGGTCGGTTCGGACATGCGGCCAATCCTAAGGGAAGCGGGCCGCCCCGCCTCACCAGGCCCTGGTCACCTGCCCGAGACGGCGGCGGTGAGGCGCTGCTCGATGTCCGTGAGCGCGGCCACGCCGTACACCCTGCCGTCCGTCTCGACCACCAGGTACTCGCCCGCCGGAGTGGCCTGGACGGCCCGCAGCAGGTCCTCGCCGCCGAGGTCGGCGTCCAGCCGCAGCCCGGGTTCGAGGTCGCGGGCGAGCGCGCCGACGGCCACCCAGGGGCGGCGGTGCTCCGGTACGGCGCGTACCGCGGACTCGCGGACGATGGCGATCGGGTCGCCCCGGCCGTCCACCACCACGACCGCGCCGGCCTCGGCCTCGCGGGCCCGGCGCATCGCCTCGCCGAGCGGGGTGTCGGCGGTGACCTCGACGCTGCGGCGGGCGAGCTCGCGCAGCCGCAGGCCGGGCAGCGCCTCCTTGAGCCGGGCGTTGCGCACGCTGCCGGCGGCGCCGTTCCAGATGATCGCGGCCAGCACGGCGGCCAGCACCGCGTCGACCAGGGTGTCGGTCGTGGTGCGCTCGCCGCCGCGGGACGCGCTGACCAGCGGCAGGCCGACCAGCACCGCGATCGCCAGCGCCCGGCCGATCCAGGCGGCGGCCACCGTGCCGGTCATGGCCTTGCCGGTGACGGCCCAGACCACGGCGCGCAGCATCCGGCCGCCGTCCAGCGGCAGGCCGGGCAGCAGGTTGAAGGCGGCGACCACCAGATTGGAGACCATCAGGCCGGTCAGCAGCACCCCGGGCACGCTGGACAGCTCGACGGCGCGCAGCGCGAGGTAGAAGGCGCCGCCGAGCACCAGGGACAGCAGCGGGCCGACGAAGGCCAGCCAGAACTCGCGCCAGGGGCTCTCGGCCTCGTTCTCGATCTCGGAGACGCCGCCGAAGAACTGCAGCTGGATCCGCCGTACCCCGAGCTTGTAACGCAGCGCGACCAGGGTGTGGGCGAGTTCGTGGACCAGGACGGAGGCGTAGAAGGCGACCGCGAAGAAGAAGGCCAGCAGGTATCGCACTCCGCTGCCGAGCTCGGGCAGGACGTCGCCGAGCTGCCCGCCGAACACCCAGGTGATCAGGGCGGCGATGACGAACCAGGACGGGGTGACGTAGATGGGCACGCCGAAGGGGCGCCCCATCAGGAGGCCGCCGCCGCGCTCGGCGCGTGGCCCGGTGGGGCGCCCGCCGTCCTGCGGTGGCTGGTCGGAGGTCTGCTGCCCCCTGGTGTCGCTCACCGTGATCCCTTCGGTCGTCCGCCCGTCGTGCCCCGGTGCGCCCACGCTACGTGATCGCGGCCACTCGGTGCCGCGCGCCCCTCTGTCAGGCCTCATACCCACTGGACCGCCCCTGGACCGGCTCCGGCCCGGCTCCGGCCCGCCGGGGCCGTCAGGCCGGTCCGGGCGCCGTGGCAGCACGGTGGCAGCGCGATGACAGCGAAGGGCAATAGGGTCTTAGCCATGCAGCAGACCGACACCAGCAGTGCCGCCGGGGCCCCGGCGCGCCCGGCGGCGCCCCCGACCGGGCTGTCCCCGTCCCGCGCGGGGGACTTCCTCACCTGTCCCCTGCTGTACCGGCTGCGGGTGATCGACCGGCTGCCCGAGCCGCCGAGTCCGGCGGCGACCCGGGGCACGCTGGTGCACGCGGTGCTGGAGCGGCTGTTCGACAGCCCGGCGACCGAGCGGACGCCGGAGCGGGCGCTGGGCCTGCTGCGGCCGCAGTGGGAGCGGCTGCTGGGCGAGCGCCCCGAGCTGGGCTCGCTGTTCCCCGACGACCCGGACGGCGCGGCGCTGACCCGCTGGCTGGCGGACGCCGAGAAGCTGGTCGGCCAGTGGTTCCGGCTGGAGGACCCGACCCGGCTGCACCCGGTGGAGCGGGAGCTGTACGTGGAGACGGCCCTGGAGTCGGGGCTGCTGCTGCGCGGCTACATCGACCGGGTGGACGTCGCCCCCACCGGTGAGGTCCGGCTGGTGGACTACAAGACCGGCCGGGCGCCCTCGCGGGACTTCGAGGGCAAGGCGATGTTCCAGATGAAGTTCTACGCGCTGGTGGTGTGGCGCTGGAAGGGCGTGGTCCCCAAGCGCCTCCAGCTGGTCTACCTCGGCGGGGGCGGGGACGTGGTCAGCTACGACCCGGACGAGGCCGACCTGCTCGCCGTGGAGCGCAAGCTGCAGGCGCTGTGGGAGCGGATCAGCCACGCGGTGGCGACCGGGGACTTCCCGGCCACCCGCAACCGGCTGTGCGACTGGTGCGACCACCAGGCCAGCTGCCCGGAGTTCGGCGGCACCCCGCCGCCGTACCCGCTGCCCGTGCCGGCACAAGCCCGTACGTCGGATGAGAGCGATCCCACGGGGGATCCGATGAGCAAGGAGTCCTAGTGACGATCCGAGTGCTGCTGGTCGACGACCAGCCGCTGCTGCGCACCGGTTTCCGGATGATCCTGGAGGCCGAGACCGACCTGGTGGTGGTCGGTGAGGCCGGCGACGGTCAGCAGGCGCTGGACCAGGTGCGGGCGCTGCAGCCCGACGTGGTGCTGATGGACATCCGGATGCCGAGGATGGACGGCGTGGAGGCGACCCGCCGGATCGCCGGCCCGGGGCGGGACGGCCCGGCCAAGGTGCTGGTGCTGACCACCTTCGACCTGGACGAGTACGTGGTGGAGGCGCTGCGCGCCGGTGCCAGCGGCTTCCTGCTGAAGGACGTCCCGGCCGAGGAGCTGGTGCAGGCGATCCGGGTGGTCGCGGACGGCGCGGCGATGCTGGCGCCGAGCATCACCCGCCGGCTGCTGGACATGTACGCCACCAAGCTGCCCTCGGGCGAGGAGGCGCCGCCGCAGGCGCTGAGCGCGCTGACCGAGCGGGAGCTGGAGGTGCTGAAGCTGGTGGCGCGCGGGCTGTCGAACGCGGAGATCGCGGCCGAGCTGTTCGTCAGCGAGACGACGGTGAAGACCCATGTCGGCCACGTGCTGACGAAGCTCCAGCTGCGCGACCGGGTGCAGGCGGCGGTGTACGCCTACGAGAGCGGGCTGGTGCGCCCGGGCACCCTGTAGACACCGCGGCGGCCCGCCGCCTCTCCCGGGTCCGGGGGGGGGGGGGGGGGCGCCCCCCCGCGGGGGGGCGGGGGTTTTTGGGCGGGGAACCCCCAAACGGAAAAAACCCGGGGGGTGGGGTGGGGAGAGGAC
>NZ_JBHWDU010000155.1:0-9467 GCF_042734825.1 Kitasatospora sp. NPDC059648
TCTTTGTGTTTGTTTTTTTGTGGGGGGGTTTGTTTTTTTTTTATACGCCCCCGGGGGTGGGGGCCCGGGGGCGGGCCCGCGGGGGGGGGGCGCGGGGGGGGGGGGCGCCCCGCCCCCGCGCCCCCCGCCGCTCGTTGCCCGGGCCAGGACAGGTCCCGATGCCGGAACCGTCAACCGGCCCACCGCGCGCGTGCCGCCACGCGGGGGCCCGGGGCGAGCCCGTGGTCCGTCCCCGGGTGCGGCTGCGCGGTGCGGGCACGCCGTCAGAGGAGGCATCGGGCAGCAGCCGCGGCACCGCGGCAGCGGCACCACGGAAGCTGCGGCACCATGGCAGCCGCAGCACCACTGACCTGCGGTACCGATGGAAGCTCGATCTTCAGGAGGCGAGGACATGACGGATCCGGAGACTGCTGCGGCCGGGCGCAGTCAGCTGGCGGGGGCTCCCGACGCCCGGCTCACCGACGCGCTGAACGCCATCGGGGCCGGCGCCTACCTCGTCGACGACCAGGGGCGGATCGTGGCCGCCAACGTCCACGCCGAGCACCTGCTGGGCCGGCCCGCCGCCGACCTGATCGGCCGGGACGCCCACGACCTGCTGCACCGGGGGCCCCAGGGCCAGCCGCTGCCGACCAGCCGGTGCGGCATGCGGCAGGCGTTCCTCGCCGGGCACCCGGCACAGGCGGAGGAGGACCACTTCGCGCGCCCTGACGGCTCCGTCCTGCGCGTCTCCTGGCTGGTCGCCCCCTACGCCGTCGACCGGCCCGGGCCCCACACGCTCGTGATCTTCCACGCCCCCGAGCCGGCGCCGAGCACCGGGCCGGACCAGCCGAAGCCCGCCGAGCGCCTGAGCGAGCTCGAACGGCTGGCCCTGCTGGCCGAGACCACGACCCAGCTGACCTCCACCTTCGACGTCGACGAGGCGCTGCGCCGGCTGGTGGCCCTGGTCGTGCCCCGGCTGGCGGACTGGGCCGTCATCGACCTGATCGCCGAGCACGACGAGGTGTGGCGCACCACCGTGGTCCAGGCCCACGGCCACGCACTGGTGCAGCGCGACGATCTGCAGGGGCCGATGCCGCCGATCCCCGAGGATTCCCCGATGCCCCTGTCCCGGGCCCTGCGGGGCGTCGCCTCCACCCTGGCGGGGCCCGAGAACTACCAGGGCGCCCCGGACAGCGGGATAGCGGTGGAGCAGCGCCGCCTGTTCGAGACCACCGGCATCCACTCCGCGGCCATCGCACCCCTGCGCGGCACCCGCGAGGTCCTGGGGGCCCTCACCCTGGGCCGCGCCCGGAAACCGGGCGCCTTCACCGTCGCCGACCTTCCGCTGGTGGAGGACATCGCGCGCCGCGCCGGTGTGGCCCTGGACAACGCCCGCCTCTACCAGCGCCAGCGCAAGGTCGCCGAGACCATGCAGAACCACCTGCTGCCCCAGATGCCGCAGGTGCCCGGCCTCCAGATGACCGTGCGCTACCTGCCCGCGCCCGACGCCTCCCGGGTCGGCGGTGACTGGTACGACGCCTTCACACTGTCCGACGGCGCCACCGCCCTGGCCATCGGCGACGTCCTCGGCCACGACCTGGAGGCCGCCGCCGGCATGGCCCAGCTGCGCAACATGCTCCGCGCCCTGGCGTGGTCCCAGCAGCAGTCCCCCAGCCAGATCGTCGAGCGCCTGGACGAGGTGATCATGCCGATCACGGACGTCTCCATGGCCACCCTCGTCCTCGCCCGGATCATCCGGAGGGACGACGGCCAGTGGCAGCTGACCTGGACGAACGCGGGCCACCCGCCACCCCTGGTCATCTCCCGGGACGGCCTGGCCGAATACCTCACCGAAGGCCACGGGCTCCTGCTCGGCACCGGAGTGCGCAGACCCCGCCCCGACGCCACCGTCCTGCTGCCGCCCGGATCCACCCTGTTGCTGTACACCGACGGCCTCATCGAAACGCGGGGCCGGACCCTGGACGACGGCCTCGGCCGGCTCCGGCAGCACGCGGCCGCCCTGGCCCACCGCCCCCTGCCGTCCTTCACGGACCAGCTCCTGCGCCGGGTCCAGCCGTCCGGCATCGACGACGTCGCCCTCCTCGCCGTTCGAACGCCGCACCACGCGACCGACCCCGAAGCCGACGGTCATCGGGAATGAAGGAGCGCGGCCGGCGACGGCAGCCGGGGAGACGGGCCGCCTCGACCGCCCTGGAGGCGGCTCACCAGTCCAGCGCGGCCGCCACCGGCAGGTGGTCGCTGCCGGTGGCCGGCAGGACCCGGGCGCTTCGCGGCGTCAGGCCGCGCACCAGGACGTGGTCGATCCGCACTACCGGGAAGGACGCCGGGTAGCTGAAGCCGAAGCCGGCCCCGGCGCTCTCCTGGGCCGAGTGCAGCCGCGAGGTGAGGCCGGCGAGTGCGCGGTCGTCCGTCGCGCCGTTCAGGTCGCCGAGCAGGACGACCCGCTCACCGGGGTCGGCGGCGACGGCCCCGGCGAGGGCCTGCACGCCGATGTCCCGCGAGACCGTCCAGAAGCCCGCCCCGGGGTACACGCGGACGGATCCGAGGTGGGCGACGTACACCGTCAGCGGCCCGCGGGCCGTCGTCACCGTGGTGCGCAGCGCCCGGTTCTCGTCGGCGTCGCTTCCGGTGGGCCTGCTGGTCCCGAGGGGCCCGTAGTCCATGACGTCGATCGGCTGGGCGGCGGACAGCGGCAGTGTGCTCCAGAGCCCGACGGTGCCCCGTACCTCGTGGTAGGGGTAGGTCTTCGCCAGCTCGGTCTCGTAGCCGCCCAGGGACTGCGGGGTCAGCTCCACCAGGGCCAGCAGGTTCGCGTGGGAGGCGGCGAGGTCGCGGGCGGTGCCGACCGGGTCGGGGTTGTCGGCGTCGACGTTCTGCTCGACCACGGTGAGGTCGCCGCCGGGGTGGGACTTGTCGGAGAGCAGCCCGCCGAACATCTGCAGCCACACCGTCACCGGCAGCAGCAGCGCGAGCGTCGCGGAAGCGGAGCGGCGCCACAGGGCCGCGGTCAGCAGCAGGGGGACGGGGAGCGCGAACCACGGCAGGGCGCTCTCCGCCAGGCTGCCGAGGTGCCAGACCCGGTTGGGGATCTGCGCGTGCAGCAGCATGGCGAGGCCGAGCAGCAGCGCCAGCGCCGTGAGGACCGGAGCGCGCTTCCACGGCTCCGGCCGGGTGAGGCCGTGCAGGAGGCGGGCGGTGCCGGGCGCCCGGCCGGGGCCCGGGCCCCGACTCCGCCCCCGGTTCGGGGGCCCGGTGCCGGAACCGCTCTCCCGGCGGCTCGTGGTCGGCGCTGACGGCGTGGTGTGCTCCATGCCCCCACCCAACGCGTCCCGGTGTTGCCGGGGCGTATGGAGTTTCCGATACACGGACGATATGTCCCGACTCGTAGCATCGGGCCATGCGCGTGTTGATCGTCGAGGACGAGCCCTTCCTGGCCGAGGCCATCCGCGACGGCCTGCGGCTGGAGGCCATCGCGGCCGACATCGCGGGCGACGGGGACACCGCCGTGGAGCTGCTGGGTGCCAACGCGTACGACATCGCCGTCCTCGACCGGGACGTTCCCTGGCCGTCCGGCGACGAGATCGCCCGGCGCATCGTCGCCTCCGGCAGCGGCCTGCCGATCCTCATGCTCACCGCGGCGGACCGTCTCGACGACAAGGCCTCCGGGTTCGGGCTCGGCGCCGACGACTACCTCACCAAGCCGTTCGACCTGCGGGAACTCGCGCTCAGACTGCGCGCGCTGAACCGCAGACGTGCCCACAGCAGGCCGCCCGTGCGGGAGATCGCGGGACTGCGGGTGGACCCGTTCCGCCGCGAGGTCCACCGGGACGGCCGGTTCGTCGCGCTGACCAGGAAGCAGTTCGCCGTACTGGAGGTCCTCGTCGCCGCCGAGGGCGGTGTCGTCAGCGCCGAGGAACTCCTGGAACGCGCCTGGGACGAGAACGCCGACCCTTTCACCAACGCCGTGCGGATCACCGTGTCGGCGCTGCGCAAGCGCCTCGGCGAGCCCTGGATCATCGCCACCGTGCCGGGCGTCGGCTACCGCATCGACGCGCGGACGGCCCCGCAGCCGGGAGCGGGGCGGGAGAGCGGCGGGCGTCGGGAAGGCGAGCAGCACGGGGGCGGGCGTGGATAGACGACGGGGGCCGAGCGTCCGCCTCAAACTCGCCCTCAGCTATGCCGGATTCCTGATGGTCGCCGCGGTCCTGCTGCTCGCCGCGGTGTGGGTCTTCCTGCTGCGCTACGTCCCCGACCGGGCGTTCCTCATCCCCGGCTCCGCCGACACCCCCACCACCGGGGTGTTCCCCGTCCGGTCCAACCTCCTGCACGTCTTCGCTCCGCGGGCGGCCGCGGTGCTGGCGTTCCTGCTGGTGTTCGGCCTCGTCGGGGGGTGGCTCCTGGCCGGCCGGGTCCTCGCCCCGCTGACCCACATCACCGACGCCACCCGCCTCGCCTCGACCGGGTCGCTCTCCCACCGGACCCGGCTGCCCGGCCCGCAGGACGAGTTCCGCGAACTCGCCGACGCCTTCGACACGATGCTGGCCCGGCTCGAAGCCCACGTCGCCGAACAGCAGAGGTTCGCGGCCAACGCCTCGCACGAACTGCGCACCCCACTGGCGATCTCCAAGGCGCTGATCGACCTCGCCCGCCGCGACCCCCGCCACGACACCGGTGAGGTCCTCGACCGCCTCCACGCCGTCAACACCCGGGCGATCGAGCTCACCGAGGCGCTGCTCCTGCTCAGCCGCGCCGACCAGCGCTCCTTCGCCCCGGAATCCGTCGACCTGTCCCTGGTCGCCGAGGAGGCCACCGAGACCCTCCTGCCCCTCGCGGAGCGGCACGGCGTCCGCGTCGAGACCGCCGGCGAGCTCACTCCCACCACCGGCTCGCCCGCCCTCCTGCTGCAACTGACCACCAACCTCCTGCACAACGCGATCGTCCACAACCTGCCCGGCGGCGGCACGGTGCGGGTCACCGCCTTCCCGGGCCCCGGCAGCGCGCTGCTCACCGTCGAGAACACCGGCGACAAGCTCAGCCCGCACCTGGTCGCGACCCTGACGGAACCCTTCCAGCGCGGCACCGAGCGCGTCCGCACCGACTCCGGCACCGAGCACGCCGGCATCGGCCTCGGCCTGGCGATCGCCAAGTCCATCACCGGGGCCCACGACGGCACCCTCACCCTCGCCCCGCGCCCGGACGGCGGCCTGAGCGTCACGGTGGAACTGCCCGCGACGGCCCCGCCCACCGGGAAGTGACCTGCCGGTGCCGTCCGGCGAGCGGCGGACCGCGCCGGACCTCGGCGCGGTCCGCAGTGGTCGCGACGGCGTTGCTCCTGCCCCGTCAGCTGCCGCTCGGCGTGCGGGTGCGCAGCACCTTCCAGGTGGACGGCCCGACGATCCCGTCCGGGGTGAGCCCGCCCTGCGTCTGCAGGGAGCTCACGGCCTGCTGGGTGTAGCTGCCGTAGCGGCCGTCGATGTCCCGGGCCCCGAGGGGGAAGCCCAGACGCCGGAGCAGGCACTGGGCCTCGGCGACGTCGTCCGGGTCGCTCGCCCCGGGCGCCAGGACGGCGGTCACGGTCCGGCTGATCCCGGCGTACCAGAGACCGTTCTCCTGCCGGAACGCGCAGGTGTACGGCGTCAGTTGCCCGATCGTGAAGGGCACCCAGCCGGTGCGCCGGTGGGTCGTCTCGTCGGTGACCCGGGCCCGGTACGTGCCCTTGGCGTCGGTGCTCGCACAGGGCCAGCTCCAGTGCACGGAGCCGTCCTTCGCCACGGTGCCGCTCTCGCCGGACGCCCCGAGCGGAAGGGCCTGGCCGTCGGGTGCGAGGATCTCGTTGGTGTAGCGGCCGCCGGGCGTGAAGCCGGCCGACTCGTTGTCCAGCTGCCGGCCGGCGTGATCGCAGGCGCCCACGATCCGGAAGCGCAGCGGCGGCGGCTCCGTGAGCCGGGCCGCACCGGACCAGGCTGCCAGGGTGACGGCGAGCGTCCCCGCTCCCGTTCCGAGGAGCAGCCGGCGGTTGCGCCACCAGGGCACCGCCGGCCGCAGCGCCGGCACCACGCCGGCGCGCCGCAGCGCCCGCCGGCCGGCCTCGTCGGCCGTCGCGAACCAGCCGTCCGCCCGGCTGACGGTCAGCGTGCCGAAGCCTTCCTCCCGGCGGTGCATGGTGACGACCCCGACGATCCGGCCGTGCGCCCACACCGCGGCCCCCGACATCCCCTCCCAGGGCGAACACCGGCGCTCCGGGGGCCACTCGGGCTCCTGCACCCGCAGTTCCAGCGTCCGCTCCCGGCGGTCGGCCAACGGCGCGATCCTCCCGCGGGCATGGCAGGAATCCCGGTAGCTCGTCGCGCCGCCGGGGTCGTCGCGCAGCTTGAACAGGGGGAAGCCCAGCGCGCTGCTGCGCAGGTCCGTGTCCGTTTCGCGTACCGCCCCGAACCGTGTCGGCCTGACCCGCCGTCCGGGCCCCGCGCCGTCGCGTTCCAGGGCGAGCAGGGCGACGTCGCAGCGGGCGTCGGACCAGAGCACGTGCGCCCGTGCGGTCCATTCGGCGGGCCGGTCCGCCTCGAACCGGACCCGGATGTCGACGGCCCGGCGCACGACGTGTTCGGCGGTCAGCACGGTGCCGTCACGCACCAGGTAACCGGATCCTCGGTCCTCTCCGCCGACGGCCCGGCAGACGATCACCTCCGCGGCCCGTTCTGCGCGCAGGCCCGTCACCGGCGCGCCCCCGTCGGCCGCGCGCCGGTGCACCAGCCAGGTCCCCGAACTCCGAACAGGCTTCCCATGCCATCGAGTTGCCCGTTCTGACAGGGCGTCATTCCTGCGCCCTCCGGCGTCTATAGTGAGGCTGCGTTCAGCATCCGAGCCACCCTTTGGGAGTGAGCAGTGATCGAACTGTCGGACGTCATCCGCGATCTGCGCGCCCAGTTGGAGCAAGCCGTGGCAGAGGGCGCCGACCAGGCGATCCAGTTCGAACTCGGCGAGGTCGAACTGGAGGTCTCGCTGGCGCTGGAGCGGTCGGCGGAAGGCGGTGCCCGGGTGCGCTTCTGGGTCGTGGAACTCGGGGGTGACGGAAAGCGCGGCCACACCGACACCCAGCGCATCCGCCTCACCCTGCAACCGCGGATGGCCGCCACCGGCCGGCCGCCCACGGTCTCCGGCCAGTCCCGTCGCGGGGAACGGTGACGGCCCGAACCCGCTCCTCCCGCCCGGTGTCGACTCCGACGGTCCGCCGCACCGAACCGAAGGGACGACCGTCCTGCATCCGAAGTGTTGCCCGCCCCGCCAACGCCCCCCTGCTCCTGACCCCCTGGCGGTCCCGTCGGGCGCAGGCCGGCGCGGCGCCCGACGGGGCCGCGCCCGCCCTCGATGGCCCGTTGCCCGTGGTGCTATTTTGAACGCGTTCAAGTAGCTTGAACGCGTTCAAAGTCGTCTTGGGGGTGGATGATGACCGGATCGTTGGCGGCGCGTCGCGCCGAGTCCCGGCCGTGGGGGCTCGCCGCGTGGGCGGGGGCTTCGTGGTCGGTCTACGCGGTCGGGTACGTGACGGGTGAGGCGGGCGCCGACGGAGAAACCCTTGTCATGTGGTGCCTGGCCGGTTTCAGCACCCTGATTCCCTTGGCGGTGCCGGGACGTCGGGGTTTCCGTGCGGCCTGCCTTGTCGTCGGCTGGCTCCAGTTCGGCATCGAGATCATGTTCTCGCTCCCGTTCCTGCTGATCCCGCTGCCGGTCTTCGTGGCTGTGTGCCCGTCCGGCGTCGTGCTGCTGCTCGCAGGCCGGAGGAACGGCGGCCCGATCGGCAAAGTGATCGGTGTCCTGCTGTGCCTGGCCCCCCTCGCGCTCTTCGCGTTCGTCTGAGGAAGGAGGGCGAGGAGCTCGCGAACCCGGCGGCCCTGGTCGGACAGCAGGTCCGACCACTGACCCGCTGCCGGCCGGCGCGGGCCACCCCGGCCATATGCTTTACTCGGTTGTATTTTTAACCGAGTAGCGTTTTCATGGACGGCATGAGCCACACAGACACTCCCCCCGTACTCGTGACCGGGGCGACGGGCCGGATAGGTCGCGTTGTCGTCGACCGACTCCTCGGCGCGGGCGTGCCGGTCCGCGCCCTCGCCCGTCGACCGCAGGAGGCGGCCGCGGCGCTGCCGGCGAACGTCGAGGTCTTCACCGGCGACCTCACCGCCCCCGAATCGCTCGACCCGGCACTGGACGGCGCCGGCGCGGTCTTCCTCGTCTGGACCGCCCCGCCCCGGACCTGCGCCGACGTCGTGGCGCGACTGGCAGCCCACGTGCGCCGGGTCGTCTTCCTCTCCTCCCCGCACCAGACTCCGCACCCCTTCTTCCAGCAGCCCAATCCCATGGCGGACCTGCATGCCGACATCGAGCGACTCATCGCGGCGAGCGGACTCGAGTCGACGATCATCCGGCCGGGGATGCTCGCATCGAACTCACTGGCCTGGTGGGCGCCCGCGATCCGCGCGGGCGAAGTCGTCCGGTGGCCCTACGGCGCTGCCCAGACTGCTCCGGTCGACGACCGCGACGTCGCAGCCGTCGCGGCGCGCACGCTCCATCAGGACGGACACATCGGAAAGGACTACGTCCTGACAGGGCCCGAGTCCCTGACCCAGGCCGCGCAGGTGCGCCTCATCGGCGATGCGCTGGGCCGCCGGATCGCCTTCGAGGAGATGGCGCCGGAGGAGTTCCGGGACTCGGCGCAGGGCGCGGCACCCGACTCGGTCGTGGACATGCTGCTCGCCGCATGGAGCGCGGCGGTCGGACGACCCGCCTACGTCACCACTGCCGTGCGCGACGTCCTCGGAACGGCACCGAGAACGTATCGCCAGTGGGCCACCGCGCACGTCGGCGCGTTCACGAAGAGCGATGCCCGGAACCCGATCGGCCTCGGCAGGAGCGCGGAGCCCGTACCTTCCCGAACGATCCCCTGAGCGGCCGAGCACAGTGAAGCCGACGCGGCCCGAACGGGCGGCGGGGAGGGGAGAGCAGTCGCCGTGCGTCGGACGTTCCGCTCGAATCGTCTTCGCGGACACCCACGGGGGGACGAGCGCACGGCACTCGCCGCTTCACGGAGGCAGACGTCGCCCTCGCGGCCCCACGACGGTCAGCCGGCGGGCGTCGGTCGCGGGCGCCGTTCCGGTGACGCCGACGATCCGGCACGCACCCTGATCGTAGCCGCCCCCGGACGACGGCCGGGGACCGGTCCCGGCGTCGAGGTCCTCGACGAAGCGTTTGAACCGGCGCAGGTCGCCGCGCACCGGGCGGCGGCAACCCGCCGTCCCGCCCGCCGCCTCCGGGCGGCCGGCCCGTCCTCCCGGAGGGGACAGGGCGCTCGCGTCGTTCGCCGTGTTTCGCCGTGTGTGGCGGCGGTCTCAGTGCTGCCCCCGGCGTGGTGACCCAGTGTGACGGCGGGTGGCGTTGTCGGTGATGGCGGCGGGGGCTGGGGGGTGAGT
>NZ_JBHWDU010000156.1:0-9431 GCF_042734825.1 Kitasatospora sp. NPDC059648
CCAGCTGACCGTCACGATGGTCTACCCGGCCGTCCCCGGGACCGGGACCCCGGCCCCTTACATGACCCTCGGCGAGGCAGCCGGAGTCCTCCAGCACCGGAAGATGCCGGCGAGCTCCGGCGTCACTCCGCAGAACCTTGCCGGCGTCACCACTCACGCCTTCGACGGCGCGCGGCCGCAACGCGGCAAGCACCCGCTCGTGGTCCTCTCACCCGCGTACGAGGACCCGCGCATGATGCTCACCTCGCTCGCGACCGAGCTGGCCAGTCACGGCTACGTCGTCGCGCTCGTCGGCCACACCTACGAGGACCCCGGCGAGACGCTGGCGAACGGCCAGACGCCGCCGTGCGCGATCTGCGACCACCCGGACAAGATCGACTTCGACTCCGTCGCCGCCAGCCGCGCGCGGGACGTGTCCTTCGTGATCGACCAGTTGACGCACGGCAATACCGCGTGGCGCCTGGCCCACCTCATCGACAAGCACGAGATCGGCATGGCCGGACACTCCCTCGGCGGAGCGGCGGCCGCCGACACGATGATCGCCGACCCGCGCGTACGGGCCGCAGTGAACATGGACGGCACCTTCTTCCCGGTCCCGATGCCCGGCCAGATCAACCGGCCGTTCCTCATGCTGGGTACGACCGCCAACACCGATTGGGAGCGCCCCTGGACCGCCCTCGGCGGCTACAAGAAGTGGCTGACGGTCACCGGCGCCGACCACTTCAGCTTCTCCGACGGGGACCTGCTTCAGGAGCAGGCCGGGCTCCCGACGCCGCCCCTCGACCCCGAACGTGGAATCGTGATCACCCGCGAGTACGTGACAGCGTTCTTCGACCAGACGCTGAAGGGGATCCACACTCCGCTGCTGGACGGCCCCTCGCCGAACGATCCGGAGGTGCTCTTCCAGCACTACTGAGGTTCGAAATGGCTGGTCCGGGTGCAGGCTCGGGGTACGTCGGTGAGGCGGGCCTTCGCGGGCGAGGTAGATGGCGGCGCGGGTGAGCCTTGAAGCCACACAGAATCGCCCGCGCCTACGCCGAGTGCAGCGCGCCCACGACGGTCATCCGCCCCACCCGCCGCGCCGGCAGCACGGCCGCGGCCAGCCCGATCAGCACCGTCAGCCCGAGTGCCGCCAGCACCAGCGGTACCGGCGCGCCACCGACCGTCCCCACCGTGGAGGTGACCGAGCGCGCGGCCGCCCAGCCGTAGCCCAGCCCCAGCGCGGTACCGGCCAGCGCCGCGGCGAGCGAGAGCAGCAACGCCTCCAGCGTGAGCATCCGGCGCAGCTGCCGGCCCGACATCCCGATCGCGCGCAGCATGCCGATCTCGCGGGCGCGCTCGCTGACGCTGAGCATCAGGGTGGCCGCCACTCCCAGCCCGGCGATCGCGACGGAGAAGGACAGCAGCACCGTGGTGATCTGCGTCATCCGGTCCAGCAGCGACCGCAGGGTGTCCGCCTGCGCGGCCGTGTCAGTGACCTGCACTTGCGGATAGCCGGCCAGCGCCCGGTCCATCGCGCGGCGGGCGGTGAGCCGGTCGGTGCCGTCGGCCGGGCCGACCCAGACCGTGGTGACGGCCGCGTCGGGGGCGACCCGCTCCAGGGTCGCCGGCGTCACGAGCAGGACGGCCCCGCTCTGGAGCGCGAACGGCAGACTGCTGCGCCCCGGTTCGATCCGCAGGCTGGTGTCCGGGCGTCCCGGGACGGTGATCCGGATGCTGCCCCGGCCGTCGGCCAGCCCGCTGAGCGCCGCCCCGTCGGGCAGCGCCCGGGCCCGGGCGATCCCGTCGGCAGAGGAGTTGAGTCCGGCGGGGTCGACGGCCGCCACCCGCGTCGGGTGTCCGTCGACGCCCACGACGGCCGAGCGGACCGGCGTGACGGTGAGCCCGCGCTGTTCGCCGAGCGCGGCGAGGGCCCCGGAGGGCAGCTCCCCACCGCCGGCGGCGGCCGAGAAGACGGCGGGCTGGCGTGCGGAGAGCACCGGCAGCAGAGAGTTGGAGGTGATGTGGAGGGCGGTGACCGCGCCGACCATCACCGTGACCCCCAGGAGCAGGGCCGACCCGGTGGCCCCTGTCCGGGCCGGATTGAGTCGCAGCTGCTGGGTGGCCAGCCGTCCGGCCGTGCCGCCGAGCCGGCGCACCGGGGCACCGAACCCGGCCACCACGGCGGGCAGCAGCCGGTGGCTGTGCCGCAGCACCCCGAAGAAGCTGCAGATCGCTCCGAGCGTGACGGCCAGCAGTGACAGCGGCGGCGGTGCCACCACGCCCAGCACCAGCGAGGCGGTACCGGACAGCAGCAGCACCACGGACCAGGCCGAGGCCCGCAGCCGGACCGCCGTGCCTCCCGGGTCAGGCGCTGCGCAGAGCGCGGCCACCGGCGGCACGGCCGAGGCCTTCTTCGCCGGCCCGCGGACGGCCAGCAGTGTGAGCAGCACCCCGAACAGGCCGGCCAGGCCGCACGTGAGCGGCGACGGCAGGAGCCGCAGGTGCACCGGTCCGAGGTCGACACCCCGGGCCACGGCCGTCGCCACCGCGCACAGCCCCACGCCGAGCAGCACCCCGACGGCCGATGCTCCTGCGCCGAGCAAGAGGCCCTGACGCCGGATCAGTCGACGGATCTGCGTCTTGTCGGCGCCTATGCAGCGCAGCAGGGCGAGCTGACGGGTGCGCTGGGCCAGCACGACGGAGTAGGTGTTGGCGACCACCATCCGTGCCACCGCGAGCGCGATCAGCACGAAGGACAGGGCGGCGGTCAGAACCACACCGTAGAGGGACTTGCTCTGCCGGGTCGCCTTCGTCACGGACGCCTCCCGGCTGCGGACCTCCACTCCGCTGCCGAGGGCGGTGCGCAGCGCCTCGGTGGAGCCCGACAGGGACGCACCGGGCCGGAGCCGGATGTCCAGCTGGGTGACGGTGACGGCCTCGGTGTACCGCTGCACCGCGCCGTCCGGGGCGGCGACGATCGGATGCCCGGCGAGGCTGGGCGCGCCGCGGCCGTCCAGGGTGCCGACCAGCCGGGCGGTGGTGGTCCCGCCGCCGGCCTTCGCCAGGCGGACGTCCGAGCCTGGCGCGATGTCGAGCCGCCGCGCGGTGTCGGTGTCGAGCAGCACCTCGTCGGGTGCGCCCGGCCACCGCCCGTCCCTCAGCAGCTGCCAGCGCAGCGTCGGATCGGCGGCGACCGCGGTCACCGTCGTCGCGTCGCCGAGTGGCTGCCCCTCCGCGGTCAGCAAGCCGCCACGGCCGGTGAGCCGTAGCGCCACCGCGGCCACCCCGGCGACTTGCTTGGCCCGGTCGGCAGTGGCGGCATCCAGCCCGGCCTTCGCCTCGGAGCCGGTCACCTGGACGTCGCCGGGCCCGACCTCTGCGGCCGCCGTCTGGCTGAACGAGTCCGCCAGGGCCCGGCTTCCGCTGACCGAGGCGATCAGGAAGGCCACCCCCAGCGCGATCGCGGCCCCGCTCAGGACCAGCTGTCGCAGCTGCCCGCGCAGCTCGGCCACGGTGTATCGGTACGTCGTCATCAGTCCTCAGCTCACCAGTTCCCGAGCAGCGGTGATGTGCGATCAGGGAATACCGTCGAGCCTAGGGAGGACCGCGCCGCGGTCCGTCAGCATCAGGTCCCCACCTTGATCAACCTGCGGCACGACACGGTCTCCAGGCCTCTCCTCCCTTGGAGGTATCACGCCCCTGAAGAGAGTGGTGTCGCGAAACCCGGGGCATCGAAGGGGCCCAAGGCCTGTGCGCCACGGCGGTGCAGGCGCCTGGACCCCGGTCCCGGCATCGCCCTGCCCCGGGCCCGGTCGTCGGCGGCATCCGGCGAAATCCGTCCCGGCCACTTCCCCCGGTCGCGCCGCAGCACGTGGCCAGGCCAGCGGTGGCGAGGTCACCGCTGGCCTGGCCAGCACGCCGCTGCCGGTGGCGTCGGCGGTCCGGCGGGCGGCGCGGTTGTTGCGCGGGCGGTGGGTTCTACGGGGCTGGTGCAACTACTTTCAGCATGGGGTGTCCAAGAGCACCTTCAGCTACCTCGACCACTTCACGTGGTGGCGGATCGTTTAATGGCTGCGCAAACGGCACCTCAGGCTGAGCCGGGGCGGGGGGAGACGGGCCAGCAGAGATGCTGGTACCGCGCCCCGGTCCGACCCCTACCCCTAAACACCACCCGGACCAACAGCAGCGGCACCGTTGCGCCCGACCGCACACACTGAAAGGACCGGTCCGCGCCCGAACCCCCGAGCGGGCAGCGGACCGGTCTGGATGTGCCGGGCCGCGAAGGTCAGCGGCGGAAGCAGGTAGGAGCTGAGTATGGTCACCGAGGGGCGGCTCGGTTCGCTGCCGCCGTAGGCGGCACGGCCGGATCCCGTAGGCCTAGGTGTACCGACCAGTGAGGTTCGAGGGCGCTGACCGGCTTGTGGCCTCATCACCTACATGGCGCGGGCGTGGACGCCGATGCCGCCGGAGACGAGCAGGTTGTCGCCCGTTATGTAGCTGGCTGCGTCGGATGCGAGGAAGGCGACGGCTTCGGCAATGTCCGCAGGGGCTCCGACGCGGCCGAGGGGGACACCTTCGCCCCAGGAGGCGATCGTGTCGGGGGAGATGCCCATCTTGCTGTACGCGGGGGTGTTGACCACGCCGGGGCTCACCGCGTTGACCCGGACGCGGCGCGGGGCGAGTTCGATGGCCAGGGAGCGCACGAGGGGCAGCAGGGCCCCTTTGGCGGCGGTCATGGCGGCGCCGAGTCCCTCGGCGGCGCCGACGGTGAACACCACGGACGCGCCTTCGTTCAGCAGGGGGAGCGCCTTTTGGAGTGTGAAGAAGCTGCCCTTGACGTTGATGTTGAACAGGGCGTCGAAGGCGGCCTCGTCGGTGGTCTCGATTGAAAGGCCGGGACGAGGCAGGCCCGCGTTGAGGTGGAGCAGGTCGAGGGAGCTCAGGTGCTCGCGCGCGTGGCGCACGGCCTGGTCGATGTCGGTCAGGGAGCTGATGTCGGCCTCGACGGCGATGACGTCGT
This sequence comes from Kitasatospora sp. NPDC059648, assembly GCF_042734825.1. Taxonomy (NCBI): domain Bacteria; kingdom Bacillati; phylum Actinomycetota; class Actinomycetes; order Kitasatosporales; family Streptomycetaceae; genus Kitasatospora; species Kitasatospora sp. NPDC059648. The sequence goes on from NZ_JBHWDU010000156.1 coordinate 5,003, forward strand.
CGGGAAGGCCTGCGTTGGCGGTGTCGGCGAGTCCGGTGACCATGACGCGGTAGCCGCGCGAGTGGAGTAGTTCTGCGGTGGCCTTGCCGATTCCGCTGGTTCCGCCGGTGATGAGTGCTGTCTTCGCTGCCACGGTTGTTCTCCTTGCTGATTGCGGGGCCAGTTCTGTCGCCCTGTGCGGAGAGGGACTGAGAAGGGGCGGGCCGTCCAGCGCCCCGCCTCACTCCCATGGCAGCGTATGACGGCTTGGCAGCGACTGCCAAGCCTTATGCGAGTGCCAGATTGGCAGGTCACGCTAAGCTGATGGCATGACGCAGGGAACACAGAGCAAAGGGGCGACTACGTCCACGCTGTGGGATCGCACGCGGCAGTTGGCCGCCCAGGAGATCCTCCAAACCGCGTTGCGCCTGTTCACGCAGCAGGGGTACGACGAGACGACCATCGCGCAGATCGCCCGCGAGGCCGGCGTCTCCCAGCGCACCCTCTTCCGTTACTTCGGCACCAAGGAAGAACTCATCGGCGGCAGCGAGGAGCAGTTCGTGGCCCTCCTGACGGAAACCGTCCGCGACCAGCCCGCCGATGCCGGCGCCTGGGAGGTGTTGCGTGCCGCATTCAAGGCCGCACTCTCCCTCCATGCGACTCCCGAGGAGGGGCTGCAGCGGTTTCGTTTGGTGCACCGCACCGACTCGCTGCGCGCCGCCTATCTCGGCAAGCGCGTGCGCTGCCAGGAGGAGCTCTTGCCCTTGCTCGAAGCCAGACTGGCCCCCTCCGGGACAGGCAGAGTCGAGGCCCGCGCCATAGTTGCGTCAGCGTTCGCGTGCTTCGATGCCGCCACTGCGACGTGGCTTGAGGGAGACGGGCAGGGCGACATTCTCGACTTGTACGACCGGGGCCTGGCTGCGGTACGCGGCTGACGACTGTTTCGGTAGGAACGGTCAGCTGCTACGTTGCCGGGGTGAGGAAAGGACCTGCTACGTGGAGCGCTGGGGCGGACGAGCCACTCGGCTTTGTGATCGCCTCGGTGGGCAATGCGGCGGCGCTCGCGTTCGAGTCCGCCCTAGCCGCGGAGGACCTGCATCCGCGGCACTTCGCCGTGCTGCGCGGACTGCGTGACGGCGAGGAGCATGCACAGCAGCAGCTCGCCTCCTCGCTGGGCATCCCGGCCAGCCGTCTGGTGGGGCTGCTCTCGCTGCTGATCGACAGGGGCCTGGTGGAGCGGCGCGAGTCGCCGACCGACGCCCGGGTGAAACTGGTCCGACTGCGGGAGGAGGGCCGAGCGGAACTGGAGAAGCTGATCGGGCTCGCGGGCGCCTCGGAGCGGCGTCTGACCGCAGGACTGACGGTCGAGGACAAGTCGGAGCTGCGCCGGTTGCTCGGCATCGTTTATGAGAACGTCGCCGTCGAGCCCGAAGGGCGGCCCGCCCGGGTGTGGTGACCAGCCCTTCCGGTCGGGTGTTCGATCCGGTGGCGGGCGAGGCCTTGCGCAGATTGTTTCAGTTGGAATAGTTTCAGTCGAAACGGAATGCTGTGCTGCTGCGAGGCACCCAACGACAGGAGACGACCATGACGGCCACGAGCATGGACACGGTCGAGGAATTCCTCGAGCGGATCCGGCACGCCTGGGACGCGGGCGACGCGACCGGCTACGCGGCACAGTTCGCGGAGCACGCCTCATATGTGATCTTCATGGGGGACGCCATGTTCGGGCGCGCCGCCATCGAGCGGACCCATCATGAGGTGTTCACCCGGTGGCAGAAGGGCACGCGCATGGCGGTCAAGCCGATCGACGTGCGGATGCCGGACGAGTCCACGGCGGTGGTGACCACCGTCGGCGGCATCGGCAAGGGCGCTCGGGTCGGGTTCGACAAGTTCCAGACCTTCACGCTCCACCGCCGCGAGGGACGGTGGGAGTGCGTGGCCTTCCAGAACACGAAGATGAGCCGCCGATCCAAGCGTGCCTACCGCTTCTGAGGGCTTCATGGGCCGGTGCTTGTGGCAGCCACGCGATGTACCGGCCACGACCTGATGTGAGTGAGTGCCCCCTTTCTTGAGCCCTGAACAGCGGAAGACCTGCCGGCGCCAGGCGACCGGCAACCGGTCAGCCGGCCTTCAACAGCAGGTCGGTGAGTGCGTCCGGGGTGACCATGCAGTCATGGCCGCTCCGCAGCTCCCACACCTGCGACGCAGCGCCGTCCGGCTGCACCGCCGGAACCGGGCGGCGCCTGACGTCCCCCGGTGCGCTGCCGACACAGTGGATGTGCGTCCGGGACATCGCGTCCAGGGCCGGGTCGTCCAGCCGGACCGGCTGGAGGAAGCAGCGCACCGACTCGTCCGACAGCATGGTGCGCAGCCACGCCGTGTCCGCCGGGTCGGTCACACCGAACAGACCCATGGGCGCGGGCATTTCCGGCAGGGGAGGGATGCGCCAGGGGGCGTCGGAGGCGGCGGCCGCGTTGAAGTGCGTCTACATGGCCATCATGGCGCTCGACCCGACCGGGGGCGGCCGCAAACGCTGGATGACCCGTTGGAAGGCCGCACTGAACGCATTCGAGATCGCCTTCGACAGCGGACTCTCCATCGGTCGACGGTAATACAAATCAACCGAGTTACACCGTTCATTGAGCTCTGTCCCGTAATCGGGGGTAGCGCTCTGTACCTGCGGTCGGTCCAGCAGCCCTGCACAACGGCCGCCGGTCGCAGCGCTGCACGGCGGTGGCGCTGCAACCGGCTGCTATCCGTGCAGCGCTGCCCCCTGCTACCCGAGCAGCGCGGCGCAGCGCTGCGTGCTGCTCCCCTGGTCCCGGCAGCCGGCCGCCGGGTTTCCAGGAGCTCGGCCTCGACCTGGCGGCTGTCGCGTGCCTTGTCGCGTGTGGTTGTCGTGTGTTGTGACGTGGGGAGAGGCCCGGGAGCCCCTGTGTGTGAGGTGGGTGTGACAGTACTCGCGAGAGCGGTCGGTGAAGTTGTCGTCGGTGGGTCGGGGCGTGGTTGGTGGCTAGCGGCTTGCCCGGAACCGCCAGCGGCTCGGGGTCAGCGCGATCCTGGCCCAGCGCTGCAGGCGGGTGCCTTCGGGGTGCTGGCGGGCCTGGGGGAGCAGTTCGTCGTAGCCGGGGTCGCCGGGGGTGAACTTGTGCCAGCCGTCGTAGTAGTACCCCTCTTCGGTCCGACCGCCGTACCGCTGGTGGATCGTGACACCGTCCAGGGCCAGGGTGGGGTGTCCGGTGAGGTGGTACGGGTCGTCGGGGGTGTGGGCCATGGTGTCACGGTAGTGGGGTGGGACGGTGCTGGGCCAAGCGGTCGGGATCTCTTGTCCGGGAGCGGTCAGCTGGTGGGGCCCGGTGGGTGTGTTGCACCGGCTGTGTCGCAGTGGCCGCCGTTCGGTTCGCCGGCCGTGTGCTCGCTGACCGGCTCGCCGCGCCGCTGCGCCCGGGCCGCCGTACAGGCCGTTCCGGGCCGCGGCCCTGGCCGCCTCCTGGCCCGGCTCCGCGGCGAGGGTCGTAGGCCCCTTTCCGGCGTTCCTGAATTCATTTTCGGAGCGCTGCGTGGTGCGCGTCGGGGGGAGTGGCGGTGGTGATCTGTCACGAGTGTGGCAGTGGTGTTTTGGGTGTTTGTGGTGGTCATGGGCAGGTTTCGACTGCCGTTGACTGTCGTCTGATTGCTGTCATGGGTGTCGTTTTGGCTGGTCGTGGGAGTGTCGTGGTTGTCAGCACCTCCCGCACACCGGGGAAGCTCAGGGATTCCGTTGCCGCAGGCAGGGCAGGGGCGCCCGGAGGCTGGTGCCGGTCTGCTGTGCCTGGAAGTGACAGCTGGCGGTTTTCGCGACCGGCGAGTACACAGCGTGAGACGAGTGCCCGGGTAACGGTTGCACCGATCCTCTGCAGCAGCTGTCGGGTGCTGCCTTCCTCACCAATGCGGATCAGCGTCCCACTCGTGGTCCGGCTCGCTGATCTGCTCGTACGACTCGAAGGTGTGGGTGTCGAAGAAGCAGGCGATGGAGAACGACTGCTGGGGATCCGTGAGGATCCGGTAGATGAACTCGCTGGCGGAACCATCGAATCGCTCCCAGCCGGCGGCGACGTCATCGTGCGGCTGGGCGAGAACCGGCCAGCGGTCGGGATCGGCGGAATCGGTCAGCCAGAAGAACTGGTCGGCCTGTTCCGAGTCCGCCCACCGAAGCAGGCCGCCGGCGGCGGGGAACACGGGATGCGGACTGAAGAGGTCGCCGATCCAGGCGTCGGCAGCGGCGCGTGCGCCCAGCCACTCGGCGTCCTTGATCAGATCGTGGTGCGGGCTCGGCGTGTCAGGGGTGGAGAGCTGGAGGAACCCGTCGAACTCTCCTGAGTGGACGTTAAGTCCTGTTTCTCTTGTTTCGTGATCGCTCGTACGTGTGAACGTTGGCCGTACTGGCGTGCTGGCCGGGGTTCGGGTGATG
>NZ_JBHWDU010000157.1:0-7243 GCF_042734825.1 Kitasatospora sp. NPDC059648
GTCCGGCTGGACCTGGCGGGCGTCCGTCGGCAGGCCGCCACCACCGGCGTCCCGCCGCTGCTGCGGGCCCTGGTCCGCACCCCCGCCCGCCGCGCAGCCCAGGCTGCGAGCGGTGGGGCGCAGGGCACAGTCCTCGACGGACTGCTGGCGCTGCCGGCCGCGGAGCGCAGGCCGGCCGTGCTGGAGCTGGTCCGCGGGCAGGTGGCTGCGGTGCTCGGGTTCGCGAGCACCGCCGAGGTGCCGGCCGACCGGGCGTTCCGGGAGCTGGGCTTCGACTCGCTCACCGCCGTGGAGTTCCGCAACCAGCTCGGTGCGGCGGTCGGGCAGCGGCTGCCCGCGACCGTGGTGTTCGACCACCCGAACTCCGCGGACCTGGCCGACCACCTGCTGACCACCCTGCCCGGCGGCAACGACGCGGGGCGCAGCGTGGCCGAGGAGCTGGACGTCCTGGAGTCCATGCTCGCGGAGTCCGAGCCGGAGGGCGGTGAGCGGCTCCGGGTCGTCACCCGGCTCCAGGCGCTGCTGGCCCGGCTGGGTGACGGCCGGGGCGGTGAGCAGGGCGACGGGGCCGGCGTCGCGGTCACGGAGGTGATCGACGACGCCGGTGACGACGACCTGTTCGACTTCATCGGCCGGGAGTTCGGCATCTCCTGACCCCGTTTCCACCTGCCCGAGGCCGGCCTCGCCCCCACAGGGGCCGGCCTCGGGCCCCCTCCGCGTCGGTCACCCGCTGCCGCCCCCGCGCCACGGGGCCTCGGGCCCATGTGCCCGCAGGCCCACGGCCCCCCAGACCATCCGATCGCCAGAGCGCCAGAGCGCCAGAGCGCCAGATCACAAGATCGCCGGACCGCCAGATCCGCTAGGAGAAGAGACATCATCATGTCCAACGAGGAGAAGCTCCGTCACTTCCTCAAGCAGGTCACGGCAGATCTGCACCAGACCCGCCAACGGCTGGGCGAGCTGGAGTCGAACGCCCACGAGCCGATCGCGATCGTCGGCATGGCCTGCCGCTTCCCGGGCGGGGTGGAGAACCCCGACGGGCTGTGGGAGATGGTGCGCGACGGCGTCGACGGGGTGACCGCGTTCCCGACCGACCGGGGCTGGGACATCGCCGGGCTCCAGGGAGCGGACGAGGACGGCTACGGGTCCGACACGGTCTTCGGCGGCTTCCTGCACGACGCGGGGGAGTTCGACCCGGCGTTCTTCGGGATCTCGCCGCGTGAGGCGCTGGCGATGGACCCGCAGCAGCGGTTGCTGCTGGAGGCGTCCTGGGAGGCCGTCGAGAGCGCCGGGATCAAGCCGGCCGACCTGCGCGGCAGCCGGACGGGCGTGTTCGCCGGGCTGATGAACAACACCGACTACCTGGCCCAGGCCCCGGCCCTGCCGGAGGGCGTCGGCGGCTTCCTCTCCACGGGGACGTCCGGCAGTGTCGCCTCCGGCCGGGTCTCGTACACCTTCGGGCTGGTCGGCCCGTCGATGACCGTCGACACCGCGTGCTCGTCCTCGCTGGTGACGCTGCACCTGGCGGTGCAGGCGCTGCGCAACGGCGAGTGCTCGATGGCGCTGGCCGGCGGTGCGACGGTCATGTGCGCGCCGGGCACGTTCATCGAGGTCAGCAAGCAGCAGGGGCTCGCGGCGGACGGACGCTGCAAGGCGTTCGCGGAGGACGCGGACGGCGCGGGCTTCTCCGAGGGCGCTGGCATGCTGCTGCTGGAGCGCCTGTCCGACGCACGGCGCAACGGCCGGCGGATCCTCGGCCTGGTGCGCGGTACGGCGGTGAACCAGGACGGTGCCTCCAACGGTCTGACCTCCCCGCACGGCCCGTCCCAGCAGCGCGTCATCCTGGAGGCGCTGGCCGACGCCCGACTCGCGCCCGAGCAGGTGGACGCGGTGGAGGCGCACGGCACGGGCACCGCACTGGGCGACCCGATCGAGGCGCAGGCGCTGATCGCCACCTACGGGCAGGGACGTGACCGGGCGAACCCGCTGTGGCTGGGCTCGTTCAAGTCGAACGTGGGCCACACCCAGGCGGCGGCCGGTGTCGGCGGCGTCATCAAGACGGTGATGGCGATGCGGCACGGCGTGCTGCCGAAGACGCTGCACGTCGACGAGGTGACCAGGAAGGTCGACTGGTCGGACGGCACGGTCGCGGTGCTCACCGAGGCACGGCCCTGGCCGCAGACCGGTGAGCCGCGCCGCGCGGGCGTGTCGTCGTTCGGAGTGAGCGGCACCAATGCGCACGTCGTCCTGGAGCAGGCGCCCGAGCAGACCGCCGAGCAGACCGCCGAGCAGACCGCCGAGCAGGCCGTCGACCCGGCCCGGGTGCTTCCGGCGCAGGCCGCGCCGTGGCTGCTGTCCGGGGCGTCCGAGCAGGCGCTGCGCGACCAGGCCGAGCGGCTGCGCGCGTACGTCGCGGCCCGGCCGGAGCTGACCCCGGCGGACGTGGCGCACGCGCTGCTCGCCGACCGCACTGCCTTCGACTACCGGGCCGCAGTGGTCTCGGCCGGATTGGACGGGCTGCTGGCCGGTCTCGCGGCCGTCGCCGAGGGGCGGGACGCGGGCGAGGGCTCGGCGGTCGTCCGGGGCACGGCCCGCCCGGACCGCCGGACCGTGTTCGTCTTCCCCGGCCAGGGCTCGCAGTGGCTCGGCATGGCGGCCGGACTGATCGGCTCCTCGCCGGTCTTCGCGGCCGCTGTCGCCGAGTGCGAGGCGGCCTTCGCCGAGTTCCTGGACTGGTCGGTGGCCGACGCGCTGCGCGGCGCCGCGGACGCGCCGGACACCGAGCGCCTGGACGTGCTCCAGCCGCTGCTGTTCACCACCATGGTGTCGCTGGCCGCGCTGTGGCGGGCCTGCGGCATCGAGCCGGCCGCCGTGGTCGGGCACTCCCAGGGTGAGGTCGCGGCCGCGTACGTGGCGGGCGCGCTCTCGCTGCAGGACGCCGCCCGGATCGTCGCGCTGCGCAGCAAGGCGCTCCTCGCGCTGATCGGCAAGGGCGCGATGGCCTCGGTGCTGGCGCCGGTGGAACAGGTCCGCGCGCACATCGCGCCGTACGGCGACCGGCTGTCGGTCGCGGTGGTGAACGGGCCCGGCGCCTGTGTGGTGGCCGGGGTGCCGGACGCGGTGGACGAGTTCGTGGCGGCGATGGAGGCGGCGGAGATCCGGGTCCGCCGGGTGCCCGGAGCGCTCGGCGCGGGCCACTCGGCGCAGGTGGAGCCGCTGCGGGAGCGGATCCTCACGGACCTCGCCCCGGTCGCGCCGCGCCCGGCGACGGTGCCGCTGTACTCGACGGTCACCGGCGAACTGCTGGACACGGCGGGCATGGACGCCGAGTACTGGTACCTGAACATGCGCCGGACGGTCGAGTTCGACGGCGCGGTCCGGGAACTGCTGGCCGCAGGGCACCGGCTGTTCGTCGAGGTCAGCCCGCACCCGGTGCTGACCGTCCCGCTGCAGGGCATCCTGGAGGACACCGGCAGCGACGCCGCCGTCCTCGGCACGCTGCGCCGCGGCGAGGGTTCGGCGCTGCGCTTCGCAGCGGCCCTGGCCACCGCCCACGCGCACGGGGCCGAGCCCGACTGGTCCGCGGTGATCGCGCCGGGCCGCCCGGTCGAGCTGCCGACGTACGCGTTCCAGCGTCGCCGCTACTGGCTGGAGCCCGGCCCGTACACCGGTGACGTCGCATCGGCCGGTCTGGTGCCCGCCGACCACCCGCTGCTGTCCGCCACGATCGAGCGCGCGGACGCGGGCGGGCTGCTGCTGACCGGCCGGCTCTCGCTGCAGACGCACGGCTGGCTCGCCGACCACGCGGCCCTCGACACGGTGCTGCTGCCCGGCACCGCCTTCGTCGAGTACGCGCTGTACGCGGGCGCCCTGGTCGGCTGCGGGGCGCTGGAGGAGCTGACCTTCGAGGCCCCGCTGATCCTGCCGGAGCAGGGCGGTGTCGCGGTGCAGATCGCCGTCGGCGTGCCCGACGAGGCAGGGCGGCGCGGCATCGACGTGTACGGGCGCGTCGAGGGCGACGAGGGCGAGCAGGTGTGGACCCGGCACGCGACCGGCTGGCTGGCCGGGGCGCCCGCGGACGCCGGTTTCGACTTCACGGCTTGGCCACCGAAGGACGGCGAGCGGCTGCCCGTCGACGGCCTGTACGACGACTTCCACGCGGCGGGCATCGGGTACGGGCCGGCCTTCCAGGGGCTGCGCGCGGTGTGGCGGCGTGGTGAGGAGATCTTCGCCGAGATCGCCCTGCCCGAGGAACTGCACGCCGAGGCAGGCCGGTTCGGTGTCCACCCGGCCCTGCTCGACGCGGCCATGCACGCCGTCGCGGCGGGCGCGGTCGAGTCCGGCGGCGAATCGGGCGGCGGGCTGTGGATGCCGTTCTCCTGGCGCGGCGTCAGCCGGTACGGGACCGGGGCCACCGCACTGCGGGTGCGCTTCGCGCCGGTGGCGGGCGAGGAGGCCCTTTCGCTGCAGGTGGCCGACGCCTCGGGACGCCCGGTGGTGGCGGCCGAGGGACTGGTCGTGCGGCAGGTGTCGGCGGAGCGGCTGAACCTGGCCGGGGCCCGGCACCACGAGTCGCTGTTCCGGGTGGAGTGGGTGCCGCAGGCACCGGCGGCGGGCGGCGCCCGGCCGTCGGCGGCGGTGCTCGGGGTGGGCCTGGACGGCGTGGCGCCGGCCCGGTACGCGGACCTGGCGGCACTGACGGCCGCCCTGGACGCCGGGGAGCGCGCGCCCGAGCTGGTGTTCGTGCCCTTCGGCCCGGTGGCCGCCCCCGCCGGGGCGGACGGCCTGCGCGAGGCCGCGCACGGCACCGCGCTCGATGCGCTGACCGTCGTGCGGACCTGGCTCACCGACGAGCGGCTCGCCGACACCCGGCTGGTGGCGGTGACCCGCAACGCCGTCCCGACCGGTCCGGACGAGGACGTCCCGGGCCTGGCCGCCGCCCCGGTGTGGGGCCTGCTGCGCTCCGCGCGCACCGAGAACCCGGGCCGGTTCGTGCTCGTCGACCTCGACGACGCCTCGGACGGTGCGCTGCTCGCGGCGGTTGCCTCCGGAGAGCCGGAGCTGGCGCTGCGGGCGGGCACCGCGCTGAGCCCGCGGCTGGTCCGGGTGCCGGCCACCGTCGACCCGGCCGCCGGGGAGGCCCCCGCGCAGCCGCTGCTCGACCGGGACGGCACGGTCCTGATCACCGGCGGCACCGGTACGCTCGGCGCCCTGGTGGCCCGCCACCTGGTCACCGAGCACGGGGTCCGCAGCCTCGTCCTGACCAGCCGGCGCGGCCTCGCGGCCGAGGGCGCGGCCGAGCTCGCCGACGAGCTGACCGGCCTCGGCGCGGCCCACGTCGAGATCGCCGCCTGCGACACCTCCGACCGGGAGGCCCTGGCGAAGCTGCTGGCGGACGTCCCCGCCGACCGCCCCCTCACCGCGGTGGTGCACAGCGCCGGCGTGCTGGACGACGGCACGGTCGACGGCCTCACCCCCGAGCGGCTGGCGAAGGTCCTGCGCCCCAAGGTCGATGCGGCGCTCCACCTGCACGAGCTGACCGAGGGGCTGGACCTGAAGGCCTTCGTGCTGTTCTCCTCGGCCGCGGGTGTCATGGGCAACCCGGGCCAGGCCAACTACGCGGCCGCCAACGCCTTCGTCGACGCGCTCGCCCAGCGGCGCCGGGCGGCCGGGCTGCCGGCCACCGCGCTCGCCTGGGGGCTCTGGCTGGACAGCCTCGGCGCCATCGGCGAGGCCAACGGGGAGCAGGCCGCGGCCCGGACGGGCAGCCGCATCCCCGGCCTCACCTCCGACGAGGGGCTCGCTCTGTTCGACGTGGCGCTCGGTGCGGGACAGGCCGTGCTGGTGCCGATGCGGGTGGACCTCGCGGGGCTGCGCCAGGCCGGCCCGGAGGCCCTGCCGCCGCTGATGCGCGGCCTGGTCAAGCCGGTCGCCCGCCGGGCGGAGGGCGGCCGGGGCACGGACGCCCCGTCCCTGGCCGAGCGGCTGGCCGGGGTGGCCGAGAAGGACCGCGGAGCGATCGTGCTGGAGTACGTCCGCACCCAGGCCGCCCTGGTGCTCGGCTACTCCGACGCCGAGGCGGTGCCGCCCGCCCGCCGGTTCCTGGAGATGGGCTTCGACTCGCTCAGCGCCGTCGAGCTGCGCAACCGGCTCGGCGCGGCGGCGGGTGTGCGGCTGCCCGCCACGGTGGCCTTCGAGAACCCCACGCCGGAGGCACTGGCCGCCTACCTCACCAGGGCGGTCGGCGCCGCCTCCGCGCGGACCGAGGAGGAGGTCGTGCCGGTCCGCGAACCGGAAAGCGTGTTCGGTGCCATGGCGCGCCGGGCGGGCGAGCTCGGCCGGCTCCATGAGTTCATCCAACTCCTCACCGCGGCCTCGGAGTTCCGGCCGTCCTTCGAGTCGCCGGAGGATCTCGACGGCGAGCTGGACGTGGTCCGGCTGGCGAAGGGCGACTCCGGGCCGGAGCTGATCTGCATCCCGTCGATCCTGCCGATGTCCGGTCCGCACGAGTACGCGCGCTTCGCCGCCGCGCTGCGGGACGTGCGCGACGTCTCGGTGCTGCCCGCACCGGGCTTCGTGCCGGGGGAGCCGCTGCCCGCCGGCATCGAGGCCCTGGCCGAGGCGCACGCGCGGGCGCTGCTCGCGCACACCGGTGACCGGCCCTTCGTGCTCGCCGCACACTCCTCCGGAGGCATGCTGGCGCACGCCCTGGCCGGCCACCTGGAGCGGCGGGGCGTCCGGCCCGAGGCGCTGGTGCTGATCGACATCTACCCGCTGGACACCAACGCCTTCAATGGGGTGCAGGCTCGGCTCGGGGGCGGCGCTCCCGAGGCCGGCGCGGACGACGGCGGCACGGCGGGGCCGGCCGGGGGCTTCGGGGCGCTCGGCGACGTCCGACTCACCGCGATGGCCGGCTACTTCCGGCTGTTCGCCGAGTGGCGGCCGCAGCCGATCGCCGCGCCCACCCTGCTGGTGCGCGCCACCGAGCCGTTGCCGAACTGGCGGCACCAGGAGGACTGGCGGTCCACCTGGGCGCCGGAGCACAGCACGGTGGACACCGAGGGCGATCACTTCTCGATGATGGAGGAGTACGCCGAGAACACCGCCCGCGCGGTGCACGCCTGGCTGACCGACCGGCTCGGCTGAGCCGCTCCACCTGACGGTGGACCGGCCGGGGGGGGGGGGGGGGTGGCGCGGGGAGCGCCCCCCACAAACCCAAACCAAGACACCCAAAGGGACCGGA
>NZ_JBHWDU010000157.1:7253-9413 GCF_042734825.1 Kitasatospora sp. NPDC059648
TCCTGCGTTGACAACCCCCGGGGGGGTGCAGGCTTGGTTGACCGACGGGGTCGTCTCACCCGACCACCCTGCGGGTGTACGGGCGGGGGGTGTTGACCGCCCCGGCGTTCTCCACCCCCTTTTGTCCACCCCTGGTCCCAGGACCGGAAGTCGCCCCACGGCTAGTCTCGTCATCAGTTCGGAACGACACGGAGGATTCTCGTGACTGACGGGATGAAAGATGCGCTCTTCCTGAGCGGAATTCTCATCACCATCGTCCTCTTCACGCAGGTGGGGAGACACCGGTTCGGCATTTTCAAGCTTCTGATGCCGCTGGGCCTGGTGGCCTGGTTCGCCTACGACATGCTGCACAACCTGAAGGCGACGGCACCCAATCTGACATCTGCGGGTGTCGGCATCGCGATCGGCGTCGCCGTCGGTACCGGGCTGCTCTACACGATGCGGATCGACCACGACCCCAAGTCCGGAAAGACCTACACGAAGGCGGGAATCGCCTATCTGTCGATCTGGCTCCTGGTCCTGGCCGGCCGGCTCGGATTCATCTGGACGCTGGAGAACAACGACTCCTTCCGGGCCGATTTCGGCAAGTGGACCGTCGAGCAGCAGATCGACCCCGACGGGGTCGCCGCGTTCTTCGTCCTGATGGCCATGGCGATGGTTCTCACGCGGACCGTCGGGGTCGCGGTCCGCTGGCTGCGCCGGCCCTCCGTCGTGGCTCCCCTGCAGGCCAAGTAGGCCGGCCCCGGGCCCCGGTGAGGCGTGGGGTGGGTAGGGGTTGTCCGGTTCCGTCCCCCGGGAGAACCATCGGAGACAGCAGGACGGAGCATGTGGAAAGCATCGGTCGGTAGGGAGTGTCGGGCAATGCGAGTTTTCTGTACGGTGACCGGGACGCAGGGGCACGCCAATGAGGTGCTGCCGCTCGCCAGGGCGCTCGCCGCGGCGGGGCACGACGTTCTGGCCACGGTGCCCGAGCACCTCGCGCCGGTGTTCGCCGGGTCCGCGATGGCCGTCGAGCCGGTGATGCCGACCATTCCCGAGATCATGCAGGCCATCTTCTCCCTCCGGGACCGCCGGGAGGAGCGCGGGGAAACCGAGGAGATCGTCGTCGACAATCGCCTCCAGATGATTCTCTGGGGCGGTGGTCCGCACATCACGACGACCTTCGAGCGCATCTTTCCGATCGCCAAGGAGTTCGGACCGGACCTGGTCCTGCGGGACGGCGGTGAACTCACCGGAGTCCTCGTCGCCGAGGCACTCGGAATTCCGCACGTGTCCTGTCCGTCCGGTCCGACGAACGTCACCGACCCCGAGGGTCTGCTGCCGTTCCTCAACGAACGCCGCACCGAGGTCGGGCTGGTGCCGAAGGATTCGCCGTGGTCGATCTACCCGCACGGCCGGATCGACTGCGTGCCCGGTGACTTCTCGTTCGTCCGCTACGACGTGCCGCAGGCCTTCGCCTACCAGCAGCCGGCCGCGCTGGGCGGCTCCGCGGCCCTGCCGGCCGAGCTGGCCGGGCTCCCCGGGGACCGCCCGCTGGTCGTCGCCTCGGTCGGCAGCGCGCTGCCGACGGTCATGGGGATGAAGTCCCAGGGCATCGAGCCGCCGGAGGGCATGCTCGACCCGACCGAGACGCTGCGAGCCATCATCGAGGGCCTGTCCGCCCTCGACGTGCACGCCGTGGTCGGCACGGCGGGCTTCCCGCTCGACGGGATCGAGATCGGTGACAACGTGATCGTCATGGAGTGGCTGCCGCAGCAGCTCCTCCTGGAGTGCGCCCAGCTGTTCGTCACCCATGCCGGCTACGGCGGAGTCCGGGAGGCGATCCGCCAGGGCGTGCCCATGGTCGCCCTCCCGCAGTTCGGCGACCACCTGCACAACGCCCAGCGCCTCGCCGAGCTGAACCTCGGCGTGCACGTCACCGAGGTCACCCCCGAGGGTGTCGCCGAGGCCTGCCGCCGGGTGCTGTCCGACGGGCGGATCGCGGCCGGCATCCGCACGGCGCACCGCAAGATGCTCGGCCTGCCGGACATCGACGACGCGGTGGCCTACCTGGAGCGGGTGGCCGCCGGAAACGCCGCCTGATCACCCCCCATAGCCCGCTGCCGATCCCCCGTCAGGCAGCGCAGGGCGGGAGCCGGTCCGAGATCCGCGGACCGGCTC
>NZ_JBHWDU010000158.1:0-9118 GCF_042734825.1 Kitasatospora sp. NPDC059648
TTTCGTTTGTTTTTTTCTTGTGTGCGACGCGGCGAATCGGCCTTCGGACCGCACCCCCCAACCCCCCCTACAGCCCCAACCCCCACCCCGCCCGGGGGGGGGCCCCCCCCCCCCCCGGGCGGCCGGCCGCCGTCGTCCGCGGCCCCGCCCCACCTGTGGGATCGGCCACAGGCCCCGGCGCGCCCGCGTCCGCACACGCCGGGCGCACGCTCCGTCCGCAGGCTCCGTACGCCCAACGCCCGCACGCCTCCTGACGCCCTGCCCGCCACCGGCCCGATCGGCCGAAACCCGCCGAGCGGCCCGCGCGCCCGCGCCGCCGCCCGCCCCCGGCCCGTCGACGCCGGGCCGCACCCGTGGATAGGGTCGGACCCCATGGCTGGCAGACCGCCGGGCGCACCGCCCCAGACGACTGCGACGAGGCCCGGTGCCGCCCCGGCGGCGTCCGAGCCCGTGACGGCCCGGCTGCGCAAGAGGCTCCGCCGGGCCCGTCGAAGGCTGCGCACGGCCGGGGTCGACTACTTCCGCGGCGGCGCCGCCGACTGGCCGGTGCTCTGCGCGCTGGCCCTGCTCGTCCCGCTGATGATCCTGCTCAACATCTGGATCCCCGACTGGGCCCCGCCCACCGCCCTGGTCCTGCCCATCCTGGCCGGCGCGCTGCTGCTGCGCCCCGGCAGCCTGGTGGTGCTCTACGCGCTGGCCGCCCTCGGGCTGTCCGCCGAGTCCGTGATCCACACCGGCCAGCGGGTCGCCAGCGAGAACCCCGAGGCCTACGTCTACGGCGTGACCCCCGGCGCGGCCCTGGTGGTCGGCGCCGCCGGCGTGGGCGGCCTGCTGCTGGCCCAGTTCCGGGCCCGGGTCGGCGTGCCCTGGTGGGGCGGCTCCACCATGCTGTTCGACCTGCGCGAGCGGCTGCGGGTGCAGAGCCGGGTGCCCGAGCTGCCGGCCGGCTGGCACGCGGACATGGCGCTGCGCCCGGCCGGCGGCCAGTCCTTCTCCGGCGACTTCGTGGTGGCCGCCCGCACCGGCCCCGGCCAGCGGCTGCTGGAGGTGGTCCTCGCGGACGTCTCCGGCAAGGGCATGGACGCGGGCTCGCGGGCGCTGCTGCTGTCCGGCGCCTTCGGCGGCCTGGTCGGCTCGCTGCCCGCGCACGACTTCCTGCCCGCCGCCAACGGCTACCTGCTGCGCCAGTCCTGGGAGGAGGGCTTCGCCACCGCCGTCCACCTGGTGCTCGACCTGGACACCGGCGAGTACGAACTGCTCTCGGCCGGGCACCTGCCCGGCATGCAGCGCCTGGCCGGCGCCGGGCGCTGGGAGGTCAAGGAGGCGGAGGGCCCGCTGCTCGGCATCTACGACGGTGCCAAGTTCGAGGGCGTACGCGGCCGGCTGAACCGGGGTGACGTGCTGATGCTGTGCACCGACGGCATGGTCGAGGCACCCGGCCGGGACCTCGCCGAGGGCATGGACCGGCTGATGGGGGAGGCCGACCGGCTGGTCCCCGGCGGTGCCCCGGGCAGCGGCGCGGGCGCGGCGGCCGCGCTGATCGAGACGGTGGCCCGGGACATCAACGACGACCGCGCCGTCCTGCTCCTCTGGCGCGACTGAGGCGTCGGGCCGCGCGGCACATGCCGCGGGCAGCCGCTGTCAAGCCTGGCAGCTGATCTTCGGCCATATCGGACGCCCCCTCGGCTGACCGGACCAGCGGCTTCCGCTCCCCGCTCCCGGGCGTGTCCCGGCCGCTCAGCACCGCCCCGCCGACGATTCGTCAGGACGGCTCCGCTATCGTCCCGGTCGGCGGAAACTCGTCCCGCATCGCAGGATGTCGGCGCTGGGCCGACGGCCAGACCTTTACGCAACCGGCACGGTCGACCACACTGAGTCCGGGCGGGACTGTTCAGGATTTCGGGGGATGGGGGGCGACACGTGCGACACACCAGACGGCTGGCCGACGCGGGCCCCCTCACCGGCGCTGCGCCGGGCGGTCCGCGATTCCGCCCCGGGACCGTCGGACAGGCCGGGGTCCGGCTTCACAGGTGCCGCCGGGCGGCGGCGCCACGCTATGAAACGAGGAAGTGAGTCCGGGTGGCACTCTCCGTCTCCGCGCTGGTCCTGTTCGCGATCCTGTGCATCATCTTCATCCGGAACAAGCAGATGAAGATCGCACACGGGATCGTCGCCGCCCTGTTCGGCTTCATGCTGCACGAGACCACGGTGGCGACCTCGATCAACTCGCTGCTGGCCAACCTGGCGCACAGCATCTCCAGCATCACGGGAGGCTGACCGGGCAGGGCCGGGCCGACCGCTGGCCCCGGGCCGGGAACGCCCCGGAGGCGAGCGGGCGAGCGGCCGCCGCTACCGGCCGGCCCGCCTGGCCTCGCGCCAGCGGGCGAAAAGACCCCGGGGGCGCGCCGCCGCCGGAGCCGGAGCACGTACCGGCACGGGTGCCGCGGCACCCGCCGGCGCGGCCGCGACCGGCGCTGCCCGCTCCGCCGTCAGCAGTACGAACAGCCGCGCCCAGCACAGCCGTTCGCCGCGCGGCCAGTCCAGCGCGCGCAGCGCCGCGGAGGCCGACTCCGACACCTCGCCGCCCACCCGGACCTCGGCGACGTCGTCGCCCGCCTTCCCGCCCAGGAAGAGCTTCACCCCGACCGGGCCGGGCCCGGTCAGCTCCCGGCGCAGCGCGGGCGCCAGCGCGGGCAGCACCCGGTGCTCGGCGAGCCAGGCCGCCAGGTGCTCGTTGCCGAAGCCGAACACCGCCGCCGGCCCCTGCACCGCCCGCCAGCCCGGGAGTTCGGGCACGTTCGGGTGGTCGGCGTGCACCCCGCGCCCGTCCGCCAGCTCGACCAGCACCGAGGCGGTGGTGGTGGCCCACATCTTCACCGCGTTCGCGAGCTTCTCCTCCTCGGTCTTGCCGAGGCCGGCCGCGCAGTCCCACACCACCGGTGCGTCCGCCCGGCCCAGCTGCAGCACGAAGCCGAGGTCCACGTGCCCGGTGCCGCCGTCGTCCCCGGGGTGCTCGCGCACCGCGACGGCCGTGGTGCCCGGTCCGCGCACCACCTCGCCGTCCGTGCGGAAGACCTGGCCCAGCCGCGCCATCTCCAGGATCACACAGCGCTGTATGACGGCCAGTCGCTCCTGCGGACGCACCGGGACTCCTCCACCTCGGGAGCGCGGCGCGTGAGGTCGCGCTCGAACTGCGCTCGAACGCCGCCGAGGCTATCGGCCCGACCGCCGTGCGGGAAACCGCGCGCACCGTCCGAATCTCCGGTCGCGGAAATGTCCTGTATGCCCCACTTTGGGGAGCGGAAACCGAAGGCCGCCGCCTGGAGAGCCCGCATGCACCGCCCCGCCCTGACGCCCCGCCCCGCCCTGGCGCCCCGCCCCGTCCCGACACCCCCTCCGCCGCACCCGCTCGCCCCGGACGGCTCCGGCCTGGTCGCCGAGATCGAGGCCTACCTGGCCTCGCTGCCCGCCCCCGCCCGCACCCCCGGGCCGTACGTCTGCCCGTACGGGAGCACCCCGAGCCCCTGGCACGCTGGCCACCCGGCGCCCCGGGCCACCCTGCTCGACCGGGCGCTGCGCCGCCCCGCCCGGCCCGTCCCGGTCACCGCCGCCGACCACCTGCGGCTCGCCTCCCGCTACATCGGCGCCCACGGCTGGCTGCAGGGCGCGATGTGGGACGGCGCTGGCCGGGTCTGCCTGCTCGGCGCCCAGGCCGCCGTCCTGGCATACGGCTACGGCACTCCGGCGACCGTGCGCACCGCGCGGGTCCAGCTGATGGAGGTGCTGCACGCCACCGGCCGCCCGGCGCGCTCCCCGGACGAGTACAACGACCGTTCCACCACCCGGGAGGGCGACGTGCACCAGCTGCTCGACCGGGCCGCCGCCAGGGCCGCCCGGCTCGGGCTGTGAAACGACGGCGGCCCCGGTGCGCTGGGCGCACCGGGGCCGGTCGGTGGAGCGGGCGACGAGAATCGAACTCGCGTGACTAGTTTGGAAGACTAGGGCTCTACCATTGAGCTACGCCCGCGCGACCCCCCAGCCGTCTCCGGCCGGAAGTTCGGGAGACAGCGTACCTGCTCCGGCCGCTTCCGTGCACACCGCATTCCCCGCGATCACTCTTCCGTCGTGCCCCGAATAAGTCGGCGAGCCGTACAGGCCCGGCGTGTACGCTTCCTCTCGGCACCACGGGGTGTGGCGCAGTTTGGTAGCGCGTCCGCTTTGGGAGCGGAAGGCCGTCGGTTCGAATCCGGTCACCCCGACAGTGCGGCAGGGTCTCGCCCACCGGGGCGGGGCCCTGTTCTGTTGGGGCGGTACGGTGGCGTCTGGCGTCCGCCTTTCGTGGTACCGGTAGGATGGGGCACTGGCGGTAGTCCCTGTGGCGTCAACCCAGGTCAACCGCACGAGGGCGAGGAGTCAAGCTCACCGTCCACCCACACGGGAGATGCAGCTCCAACCGCCCATCGCCCGTCTCGCCCGACCCATCCGTACCGGCCCCGGCCGGGCGCAGGGGACGGGCGGAGGCAACCGACCGCAAGCCCATAGGAGACCTAACCGTGAAGAGCGCCGTCGAGACTCTGAACCCGACCCGGGTTCGACTCACCGTCGAGGTGCCCTTCGAGGAGCTCAAGCCCAGCCTCGACGCGGCGTACAAGAAGATCAACCAGCAGGTCACGGTTCCGGGCTTCCGCAAGGGCAAGATCCCGGCTCGCGTCATCGACCAGCGCTTCGGCCGTGGTGCCGTGCTGGAGGAGGCCGTCAACGACGCCCTGCCGCGCTTCTACACGCAGGCCGTCGACGAGGGCAAGATCGAGGTCCTCGGCCAGCCCGACATCACCAACATCGAGGGTGTCGAGAAGATCGCCGACGGCGGTGACCTGAAGTTCACCGCCGAGGTGGACATCCGCCCCGAGATCACCCTGCCGGAGTTCTCCTCCATCGAGGTGACGGTCGACCCGATCGCCGTCTCCGACGAGGACATCGAGAAGTCGCTGGAGCAGCTGCGCGAGCGCTTCTCCTCGGTCAAGGACGTCGAGCGCGCCGCGGCCGCCGGTGACATCGTGGTCGTCGACCTCGTCGCCAAGGTCGACGGTGAGGTGCCGGAGGACGGCACCGCCACCGGCGTCAGCTACGAGATCGGCTCGGGCCGCCTCATCGACGGCATCGACGAGGCCGTGACCGGCCTGTCCGCCGGCGAGGAGAAGACCTTCGAGACCGAGCTCAAGGGTGGCACCCAGGCCGGCAAGACCTCCGAGGTCACCGTCACCGTCACGGCCGTCCAGGAGAAGGAGCTGCCGGAGCTGGACGACGAGTTCGCCCAGCTGGCCAGCGAGTTCGACACCCTGGAGGACCTGCGCGCCGACTCCCGCAAGCGCCTGGAGCGCATGAAGGAGTACGACCAGGCCACCCAGGCCCAGGAGAAGGTCCTCGACGCCCTGCTCGCGCTGGTTGAGATCGAGTACCCCGAGAAGCTCCTGAAGGACGAGATCGAGACCCGCAAGCACAACGTCGAGCACCACCAGCTGGAGCCGATGGGCCTCAACCTCGACACCTACCTGGAGACCCAGGGCAAGACCCGCGAGGAGTGGGACGCGGAGATCGAGGAGCAGGCGAAGAAGGGCATCAAGACCCAGTTCGTCCTGGACCAGATCGTCGCCAACGAGGAGCTGGGCGTCAACCAGGAGGAGCTCACCGAGCACCTCATCCGCCGCGCCGCCGGCTCGGGCCTCACCCCGGACCAGTTCGCGCAGCAGGTCGTCCAGGGCGGCCAGGTTCCGCTGCTGGTCGGCGAGGTCGCCCGCGGCAAGGCGCTGGCCACCGTGGTCGAGGCCGCCAAGGTCGTCGACACCGAGGGCAACGAGATCAACTTCGACGACGACGAGGACGAGACGGCCGAGACCGTCGACGCCTCCGCCGAGGAGAAGGCCGAGGAGGGTACCGAGGCCTGAGTGCCCCGGTAGCCCCCTGAGGCGACACAGCGGGCCCGGACGCCGTACGGTGTCCGGGCCCGCTGTCGTCCCACCGCGCGCGGCGCGACCCTGCGCTCACAGCGAACAGTTCTGCGTGAGGGATTCTGCGGCCGGGCCTGCGCGTTAGGGTCCTTGGACAGCAACAATCACGACGTGATACCCGGAAGCTGTGCGACACCGTGAGAGCCGTGGAGCGGCCCTCCAAATCGACTGAGCAGGTGGCTAAGTGACGTTCCCGCAGATGCAGATGCCTGGCCCGATGGCGCCGCACGCCGCCGCTGGTGACGTGCTCGGCGGCCTTGGCGACCAGGTCTACAACCGGCTGCTCAACGAGCGGATCATCTTCCTCGGCCAGCAGGTCGACGACGACATCGCCAACAAGATCACCGCCCAGCTGCTGCTGCTGGCCGCGGACCCCGACAAGGACATCTTCCTCTACATCAACTCCCCGGGTGGCTCGATCTCGGCGGGCATGGCGATCTACGACACCATGCAGTACATCAAGAACGACGTCGTCACCATCGCGATGGGCATGGCCGCCTCGATGGGCCAGTTCCTGCTGACCGCCGGCGCCAAGGGCAAGCGCTTCTCGCTGCCGAACGCCAACATCCTGATGCACCAGCCCTCCGCGGGCCTCGGCGGCTCCGCCACCGACATCCGCATCCAGGCCGAGCAGCTGCTCCGCACCAAGAAGCGGATGTCCGAGCTGATCGCCTTCCACAGCGGCCAGTCCTTCGACCAGATCACCCGGGACTCCGACCGCGACCGCTGGTTCAGCCCGGAGGAGGCCCTGGAGTACGGCCTCATCGACGCGATCATGCACAGCGCCGCGGACGTCCCCGGCGGCGGCGGCACGGGCGCCTGAGCCTCGGCCCGGCCCACGAGACCACAGCCACAACGCCCCGGAGGACAAGAACCCCCATGAACATCCCCAGCCTGTCGGCCGCCAAGGCCCGCGTCGAGGACATGCGCGCCGAGGGCCGCTACATCGTCCCGCGCTTCGTCGAGCGCACCACGCAGGGCATCCGCGAGTACGACCCGTACGCCAAGCTGTTCGAGGAGCGCATCATCTTCCTCGGCTCGCAGGTGGACGACGTCTCGGCCAACGACATCATGGCGCAGCTGCTGTGCCTGGAGTCGATGGACCCGGACCGCGAGATCCAGATGTACATCAACTCGCCCGGCGGCTCGTTCACGGCCCTGACGGCCATCTACGACACCATGCAGTACGTCAAGCCGGACATCACCACGGTCTGCATGGGCCAGGCGGCCTCCGCCGCGGCCGTGCTGCTCGCCGCCGGCACCCCCGGCAAGCGGATGGCGCTGCCGAACGCCCGCATCCTGATCCACCAGCCGTACACCGAGACCGGCCGCGGCCAGGTGTCCGACCTGGAGATCCAGGCCAAGGAGATCTTCCGGATGCGCGAGCAGCTGGAGGAGATGCTCTCCAAGCACTCCAACAAGTCGGTGGAGCAGGTGCGCGACGACATCGAGCGCGACAAGATCCTCACCGCCGAGGAGGCCGTCGAGTACGGCCTGGTCGACCAGATCATCTCCACCCGCAAGACCTCGCTGACCTCCTGAGGCCGGCACCGACGGGGCGGGGCGCGCACCCGGTTGCGCGCCCCGCCCCGGCCCGTCGGCGGGTTCTGCCACGGCATCTGTTCGGTATCAATTCGCCCAGGGCGTAGGGCAGACCCGGCGAAGAGGACGGAATCACGGGCCCGGCAGAGTACCGTCGGATAGCGAGACCGAGCGCCGTCGGCGCGGACGGTCCACAGCACCAGGCCCCGGAACCCCTGCGGGGCCCCTGGCGAAGGGGAAGCACCTCGTGGCACGCATCGGAGACGGTGGCGACCTGCTCAAGTGCTCGTTCTGCGGCAAGTCGCAGAAGCAGGTGAAGAAGCTGATCGCCGGCCCAGGCGTGTACATCTGCGACGAGTGCATCGACCTGTGCAACGAGATCATCGAGGAGGAACTCGCCGAGACCTCCGAGGTCCGCTTCGAGGAGCTCCCGAAGCCGCGTGAGATCTACGAGTTCCTGGACCAGTACGTGGTCGGCCAGGACCTCGCCAAGAAGGCGCTGTCGGTCGCGGTCTACAACCACTACAAGCGCGTCCAGGCGGGCGAGGCGGGGCGCAGCGGCGGCAACGGCCGCGAGGACGCCATCGAGCTGGCCAAGTCGAACATCCTGCTGCTGGGCCCGACCGGCTCCGGCAAGACGCTGCTGGCGCAGACCCTGGCCCGGATGCTGAACGTGCCGTTCGCGATCGCGGACGCCACCGCGCTGACCGAGGCCGGCTACGTCGGCGAGGACGTCGAGAACATCCTGCTCAAGCTGATCCAGGCGGCCGACTACGACGTCAAGAAGGCCGAGACCGGGATCATCTACATCGACGAGATCGACAAGGTCGCGCGCAAGAGCGAGAACCCCTCGATCACCCGTGACGTCTCCGGCGAGGGCGTGCAGCAGGCGCTGCTGAAGATCCTGGAGGGCACCACCGCCTCGGTGCCGCCGCAGGGCGGGCGCAAGCACCCGCACCAGGAGTTCATCCAGATCGACACCACCAACGTGCTGTTCATCGTCGGCGGCGCGTTCGCCGGCCTGGAGCGGATCATCGAGGGCCGCGCGGGTGCCAAGGGCATCGGCTTCGGCGCCAACATCCGCTCCAAGCGGGAGTCGGACGCCAGCGACCACTTCCGCCAGGTGATGCCCGAGGACCTGGTGA
The DNA here is from genome assembly GCF_042734825.1 of Kitasatospora sp. NPDC059648. Lineage (NCBI taxonomy): Bacteria > Bacillati > Actinomycetota > Actinomycetes > Kitasatosporales > Streptomycetaceae > Kitasatospora > Kitasatospora sp. NPDC059648. The sequence continues at coordinate 8,696 of NZ_JBHWDU010000158.1, forward strand.
AGTTCGGCATGATCCCCGAGTTCATCGGCCGTCTGCCGGTGATCACCAGCGTGCACAACCTCGACCGCGAGGCGCTGCTGCAGATCCTCACCGAGCCGAAGAACGCGCTGGTCAAGCAGTACCGCAAGCTCTTCGAACTGGACGGCGTGGAGCTGGAGTTCTCCCGGGACGCGCTGGAGGCGATCGCCGACCAGGCGATCCTGCGCGGCACCGGCGCCCGTGGCCTGCGGGCCATCATGGAGGAGGTGCTGATGTCCGTGATGTACGAGGTCCCCTCGCGCCAGGACGTCGCCCGCGTGGTGGTCACCGGGGACGTGGTCTCCAAGCACGCCATCCCCACCCTGGTCCCGCGCGACATGATCAAGCGCGAGCGGCGCGACAAGAGCGCCTGACGCCCGCGGTCGTACGGAAGGGGCCCCGCAC
>NZ_JBHWDU010000159.1:0-9022 GCF_042734825.1 Kitasatospora sp. NPDC059648
CCTGGTCACCGGCGTGCACCGCCAGCTCCACCAACGCCGACGACGGCACCACCACCACCCCGTGCACCCGGTGCTCACCCAGCCACCCGTGCGACTGGAGGGAGAGGCGGCCGGTGAGGACCACCGTGTCCGACTCCGGCAGCGTGATCGCCGCACCCACCAACGGATGCCCGGTCACCTCCAGACCCAGCCTGCTCGCGTCCCCCGCCGTCGGAGCCACATCGAGCCAAAAACGCTCACGCTGGAACGCGTAGGTCGGCAGATCCACCCGGCGGCCCCCACGGCCGGCGAACACGCCCTCCCAGTCCAGCTCGGCGCCGCGGGCGTGCAGGCCGGTGACGGCCTCGGTGAAGGACACCGCCTCCGGGCGGTCCCTGCGCAGCACGGGGGCGAAGTGGCCCTCGGTGATCTCCTGCGCGAGGGCGGAGAGGGTGCCGTCCGGGCCCAGCTCCAGGAAGTCGGTGACGCCCTGGGCCGCCAGGCACGCGATGCCGTCGGCGAAGCGCACCGCCTCACGGACGTGCCGCACCCAGTACTCGGGGGACGTCAGCTCGGTCGCCAGCTCACCGGTGACGTTGGAGACGACGGCGAACTTCGGCTCGGCGTACGTGAGTTCCGAGGCGACGGCGCGGAACTCGGCCAGCATCGGCTCCATGCGCGGCGAGTGGAACGCGTGGCTCACCCGCAGCTGACGACCCCGACGGCCCTGTGCCTTCCAGTGCTCCATCACCTCAAGGACGGCGGCCTCGTCGCCCGAAACCACCACCGACGTCGGCCCGTTGACCGCCGCGATGGCGATCTCCGACTCCCGGCCGGCCAGCAGCGGCAGCACCTCCGCCTCGGTCGCCTCGATCGCCGCCATCGCGCCACCGGCGGGCAGCGCCTGCATCAGACGCCCACGCGCCTCGACGAGCCTGGCCGCATCGTCCAGCGACAGCACGCCCGCGACATGCGCGGCAGCGATCTCACCCACCGAGTGGCCGACCAGGAAGTCCGGCTTCAGACCCCACGACTCCACCAGACGGAACAGCGCCACCTCGACCGCGAACAGCGCCGCCTGCGTGTACGCCGTCCGGTCCAGCAGCTCCGACGCCTCGAACACCACCTCCTTCAAAGGCAGTTCGAAGCGATCGCACACCTCGTCGAACGCCGCCGCGAACACCGGGAACGCCTCGGACAACTCCCGGCCCATCCCCGACCGCTGGCTCCCCTGCCCCGTGAACAGGAACGCCAGCTTGCCCCGGCCCACCGTCTCGCCGGAAACCTCGCCGCTCGCCACGCCGGCGAGGCCCGCCAGCAGCTCGTCCCGGCTCGCACCCGACACCACCGCACGGTGGTCGAACCGGGCCCGCGACAGCGCCAGCGAGTACCCGACGTCCACCGGCGACAGCTCCGGCCGCTCCCCGACGAACGCGGCCAGCCGCGCCGCCTGGTCGCGCAGCGCCGCCTCGGACTTTCCCGACACCACCCACGACACCGGAGCGTCGACCGTCACGTCCTCGGCCTCGACGGCCTTCTCGGCGGGCGCCTGCTCCAGCAGCACGTGCGCGTTGGTGCCGCTCATGCCGAACGACGAGACGGCGCAGCGTCGGGGCCGGTCCACCTCGGGCCACTTCCGGGCCTCGGTGAGCAGCCGGACCGCGCCCGACGACCAGTCCACCTCGGGGGTGGGCTCATCCACGTGCAGGGTCTGCGGCAGGAGGCCCTCCTGCATCGCGAAGACCATCTTGATGATGCTCGCGACGCCCGAAGCGGCCTGGCTGTGGCCGAGGTTGGACTTGTGCGAGCCGATCCACAGCGGCTCGCCCTCGCGGCCCTGCCCGTACGTCGCCAGCAGCGCCTGCGCCTCGATCGGGTCGCCCAGTCGCGTACCCGTCCCGTGCGCCTCGACCACGTCCACCTCGCCGGTGGTCAGGCCGGCGTTGCTGAGCGCCCGGCGGATGACCCGCTGCTGCGCGGGGCCGTTGGGCGCGGTCAGGCCGTTGGAGGCACCGTCCTGGTTGAGGGCGGTACCCCGGACGACGGCCAGCACCTTGTGGCCGTTGCGCCGCGCGTCCGACAGCCGCTCCACGAGCAGCATGCCGACACCCTCGGACCAGCCGGTGCCGTCGGCCGCCGCCGCGAAGGGCTTGCAGCGGCCGTCGCCGGCCAGGCCGCGCTGGCGGGAGAACTCCAGGAAGGTGTCCGGGGTCGACATCACGGTGACGCCGCCCGCGAGGGCGAGCGTGCACTCGCCGCGCCGCAGTGCCTGCACGGCCTGGTGCAGCGCGACCAGCGAGGAGGAGCACGCCGTGTCGATCGACACGGCAGGACCCTCCAGGCCCAGGGTGTAGGAGATGCGGCCGGAGGCGACGCTGCCCGAGTTCCCGGTGCTGAGGTAGCCCGCCAGGCTGTCGATGGCCTGCGCGGAACCGGTGTAGTAGTCCGAGGTCATCACGCCGGCGAAGACGCCGGTCTGACTGCCGCGCACGGAGGCCGGGTCGATGCCCGCCCGCTCGAACGCCTCCCACGAGACCTCCAGCAACAGCCGCTGCTGCGGGTCCATGGCGAGCGCCTCACGCGGCGAGATCCCGAAGAAGGACGGGTCGAACTCCCCCACGTCGTAGAGGAATCCGCCCTCCACCGAAACGGACTTGCCGAGCGCGTCCGGGTCCGGGGAGTACAGGTTGTCCAGGTCCCAGCCGCGGTTCGTCGGGAACCCGGCGATCGCGTCGGTGCCGTCCGCGATCAGCTGCCACAGCTCCTCGGGCGAGGTGACCCCGCCAGGGTAGCGGCAGGCCATGCCGATGATCGCGATCGGCTCGGTCGCCGCGCCGACGAGCTGCCGGTTCTGCTGCTTGAGACTCTCGGTCTCCTTGATCGACGCACGCAGCGCCTCGACGAGTTGTGCCTGGGACGTTGTCATCAAGAGCTCCACACATCAGCCATCAGGAGTCGGAGTTTCCGAGCGCCATACGGATCAGGTCCTCGGTGTCCATCGCGTCGATCCCGTCGATCGCTCCGGTCGCGTCGGCCTCCTCGGCCGCCGTCTCCTTACCCCCGAGGTTTGCCAGGTCAAGCAGGAGGTCCAGCACGCCGGCCGCCCGGAAGCGGTCCAGCGGGATGGCCGCGAGCGCGGTGCGGATCCGGGTCTCCTCCGGGTCCGCGTCGCCCGCCACGTCGTCCGGCACGAGCTCGGCCCGCAGGTGGGCGGTGAGCGCGGCGGGCGTCGGGTAGTCGAACACCAGCGTCGCCGGCAGCTTCAGCCCGGTGGCCGCGTTCAGGCGGTTGCGCAGCTCGACCGCGGTCAGCGAGTCGAAGCCCAGCTCCTTGAACGCGCGGCCCGCCTCCAGCGCGGCCCCGCCGCCGTGGCCGAGGACGGCCGCGACGTGGGTGCCGACCAGGTCGCTCAGCAGCGCGTCCCGCTCCTCGCCCGGCAGGGCGGCGAGCCGCTCCGCGAGGGACACCGGACCGGCCGCGGTCCCGCCCGTGGCGGCCTTGCGCCGGCCGGCGCCGCGGCGCAGCCCGCGCAGCAGCGGGTCGTCCGCGCCGTCCGAGAGGAGCTTCGCGAAGTCCAGGCACATCGGCGAGAGCACCGGGCGGCCCGACTCGTGGGCCGCGTCGAACAGCTCCATGCCGAGATCCGCCGTCAGCGGCAGCATGCCGCCGCGCTCCATGCGCTGGACGTCGGCCTCCGTGAGGTGGCCGGTGATGCCGCTGCGCTGCTCCCAGAAGCCCCACTGGAGGGAGACGCCCGCGAGCCCGCGAGCCCGGCGGTGCTGGGCGAGGGCGTCGAGGAAGGTGTTGCCCGCGACGTAGTTGCCCTGCCCCGCCTCACCGAACATGGCGGCGGCCGAGGAGAAGAGCACGAAGGCCGCCAGGTCCGTGGACCGCGTCAGCTCGTGCAGGTGGAGCGCCGCGTCGACCTTCGGCCGCAGCACCCGGCCGAGCCGCTCCGGGCTGAGCGAACCGATCGTGGCGTCGTCGATCACACCGGCGGTGTGGACGACGGCCGTGAGCGGGTGCTCGGCCGGGACCGACTTCAGCAGCGCCTCGACCGCCGAGCGGTCCGTCACGTCGCAGGCGACGACCTCGACCCTGGCGCCGAGCCCGGTGAGCTCGGCCACCAGCTCGGGTGCGCCCTCGGCATCGAGGCCGCGCCGGCTGGTCAGCACGAGGCTGCGCAGCCCGTGCCCGGTGACCAGGTGGCGGGCCACCAGGGCGCCGAGGGTGCCGGTGCCACCGGTGATCAGCGCGGTGCCGTTCCGGTCCAGCTCCGCCGGGACGACGGTGCCCACCCCGACGACCGGCACCCGGGCCAGGCGGCGGGCCGACACCCGGGTGCCGCGCACCGCGAGCTCGGGCTCGCCGGTGGCGACGGCCGCCGCCAGCAGCTCGGCGGTCAGCTCGTTGCCGCGCACGTCGAGCAGGACCAGCCGGTCCGGGTTCTCGCGCTGCGCCGAGCGGAGCAGGCCCCACACGGCGGCGTGCGCCAGGTCGGTCACGTCCTCGTCCGGCCCGGTCGCCGTGGCACCCTGGGTCGCGACGACCAGGCGGGAGTCCGCGAAGCGCTCCTCGGCCAGCCACTCCTGGACGAGGCCGAGGGCCCCGTACAGCGCGGCGTGCGTCTCCCGCGCGAGTTCGGACGTGTCCCTCCGGTTCGACGCGGTCGACCCCAGCGGCACGAACACCAGCTCGGGCACGACCTCCTCGGCCGCGATCTCCGCCAGCTCCGAGTACCAGGTGACCTCGTCGAACGGCAGGCCGCAGGTGTCGCCGCCGAGCACCGCCCAGTCCGCACCGGTCCCGGCGCTCCCGCCGGCGGCCGGGGCGAGCGGCAGCGCCGCCCACTCCGACTGGAACAGCGACTCGTGGAAGCCGGTGCGGCCGACGGCCAGGCCCTCGGCGGTCACCGGGCCGCGCTCCAGCGAGGCGACGGCCGCCACCGGCGCGCCCGCGCCGTCGGCGATCTGCACCGTCAGAGCTTCCGTCCCCCCGCCGCCGCGGACGATGCGCACCCGCAGCAGCGAGGCGCCCGCGGCGAACAGCGTCAGGCCGTTCCAGGCGGTGGGCAGGGCGATCCGGCCGTCGGCCGCGGTGAACGCGTCCAGCAGGACGGGGTGCAGGGCCGCGTCGAGCAGTGCGGGGTGCAGGCCGAAGCCGTCGGCCGCCACGCCCTCGGGGAGTGCGACCTCGGCGAACAGCTCGTCGCCGCGGCGCCAGGCGGCGCGCAGGCCCCGGAACACCGGGCCGTGGACGGCACCGAGGCCGGCGAGATCGGCGTACACGCCCTCGGTCTCGATCACCTCGGCGTCCTTCGGCGGCCAGGCCGCCAGGTCGAACCCGGCCACCGGGGCGGCGCCGGTCAGTGCGCCCTCGGCGTGCCGAGTCCACGGCGTGCCCGCCTCGGCGTCGTCCGGCTGTGAGAAGACCGCCACCCGACGGCGCCCGTCCGGGCCGGCCGGGTCGACCGTCACCCGCACGGCGACGCCACCGCGCTCGGGCAGCACCAGCGGTGCCTGCACGGTCAGTTCCTCGACGGTGCCGGAGCCGGCCTGGTCACCGGCGTGCACCGCCAGCTCCGCCAGCACCGACCAGGGCAGCAGCGCCGCGCCCAGCACGGTGTGGTCCGCCAGCCAGGCGTGCGACTGGAGGGAGAGGCGACCGGTGAGGACCACCGTGTCCGACTCCGGCAGCGTGATCGCCGCACCCAGCAGCGGGTGCCCCGTCGCGGCCTGACCGAGACCGGTGGCGCTGCCGAGCGTGGCGACGGCCTCCATCCAGAAGCGCTCGTGCTGGAACGCGTAGGTCGGCAGGTCGGTGCGGCTCGCGCCGCGACCGGCGAAGACGGCCTCCCAGTCCAGCTCGGCGCCGCGGGCGTGCAGGCCGGTGACGGCCTGCGTGAAGGACAGCGCCTCCGGGCGGTCCTTGCGCAGCACGGGGGCGAAGTGACCCTCGGTGATCTCCTGCGCCAGGGCAGAGAGGGTGCCGTCCGGGCCCAGCTCCAGGAAGTCGGTGACGCCCTGGGCGGCCAGGTAGGCGATGCCGTCGGCGAAGCGCACCGCCTCGCGGACGTGCCGCACCCAGTACTCGGGGGACGTCAGCTCGGTGGCCAGTTCACCGGTGACGTTGGAGACAACGGCGAACGTCGGCTCGCTGTACGTGAGTTCCGAGGCGACGGCGCGGAACTCGGCCAGCATCGGCTCCATCCGCGGCGAGTGGAACGCATGGCTCACCCGCAGCTGACGACCCCGACGGCCCTGCGCCTTCCAGTGCTCCAGCACCTCCAGCACGACGGCCTCGTCACCCGAAACCACCACCGACACAGGACCGTTGACCGCCGCGATGGCGATCTCCGACTCCCGGCCGGCCAGCAGCGGCAGCACCTCCGCCTCCGTCGCCTCGATCGCCGCCATCGCACCACCGGCGGGCAGCGCCTGCATCAGACGCCCACGCGCCTCCACCAGCCGCGCCGCATCCTCCAGCGACAGCACACCCGCGACATGCGCGGCAGCGATCTCACCCACCGAGTGGCCGACCAGGAAGTCCGGCTTCAGACCCCACGACTCCACCAGACGGAACAGCGCCACCTCGACCGCGAACAGCGCCGCCTGCGTGTACGCCGTCCGGTCCAGCAGCTCCGACCCCTCGAACACCACGTCCTTCAACGGCACGTCCAGGTGGGCGTCCAGGTAGGAGCACACCTCGTCGAACGCCGCCGCGAAGGTCGGGAACGCCGCGTACAGCTCCCGGCCCATCCCGGCCCGCTGGCTCCCCTGCCCGGTGAACAGGAACGCCAGCTTGCCGCGGCCCACCGCCCCACCGGACACCTCACCACTCGCCACGCCTGCCAACCCGGCCAGCAGTTCGTCCCGGTCCGCACCCGAGACGACCGCGCGGTGGTCGAAGCGAGCACGTGACAGCGCCAGCGAGTAGCCGACGTCCACCGGTTCAAGCTCCGGCCGCTCCTGGAGGAAGGTCGCCAGCCGCGCGGCCTGTGCGCGCAGCGCCCCCTCGGACTTGCCCGACACCACCCAGGCGACAGGGGCGTCAACCGTCGCATCGACGGCCTCCGCGGGCGCCTCCGCCGGAGCCTGCTCCAGGATCACGTGCGCATTCGTCCCGCTGATGCCGAACGACGACACCGCCGCCCGGCGCGGACGCCCGAGTTCCGGCCAGTCCCGCGCCTCGGTCAGCAGCTCCACCGCACCGGCCGACCAGTCGACGTGCGGGGTCGGCTCGTCCACGTGGAGCGTCTGCGGGAGGACGCCCTCTCGCAGCGCCATGACCATCTTGATGATGCCCGCGACGCCGGCCGCCGCCTGGGTGTGACCGAGGTTCGACTTCACCGAGCCGAGCCAGAGCGGCTCAGCCTCCTCGCGGCCCTGCCCGTACGTCGCCAGCAGCGCCTGCGCCTCGATCGGGTCGCCCAGTCGCGTACCCGTCCCGTGCGCCTCCACCACGTCCACCTCGCCGGTGGTCAGGCCGGCACCCGCCAGCGCCTGCCGGATCACCCGCTGCTGCGACGGACCGTTCGGCGCCGTCAGACCGTTCGACGCACCGTCCTGGTTCACCGCCGAACCCCGCACCACCGCAAGCACCTTGTGCCCGTTACGCCGAGCATCCGACAACCGCTCCACCAGCAGCATGCCCACGCCCTCGCCCCAGCCGGTGCCGTCGGCCGCGCCCGCGAAGGGCTTGCAACGGCCGTTCAGCGCCAGGCCGCGCTGCAGGGCGAAGCTGGAGAAGGTGTCGGGGTTCGGCATCACCGTCACGCCACCGGCGAGCGCCAAGGTGCACTCACCGTTGCGCAGGGCCTGCACCGCAAGGTGCAGGGTCACCAGGGAGGAAGAGCAGGCCGTGTCGACCGTCACCGCCGGGCCCTCGAAGCCGAAGGTGTACGAGACGCGCCCGGACACCACGCTGCTGGAGCCACCGGTGCCGAGGAAGCCCTCGATCCCCTCCGGGACCTCCGTCACCCGGGCCGCGTAGTTGTGGTACATCACGCCGGCGAACACGCCGGTCCGGCTGCCGCGCACGGAGGCCGGGTCGATGCCGGCCCGCTCGAACGCCTCCCAGGAGGCCTCCAGCAGCAGACGCTGCTGCGGGTCCATGGCGAGCGCCTCGCGCGGCGAGATCCCGAAGAAGGTCGGGTCGAACTCGGCCGCCTGCTGGAGGAAACCGCCCTCCAGGACGTAGTCGTCCTCGGGATGCTCCGGGTCGGGGACGAGGATCCGCTCCAGGTCCCAACCGCGGTCGGTCGGGAACGGCACGATGCCGTCGCCGCCGGCCAGCAGGAACTGCCACAGCCCCTCGGGCGTGGTGACGCCGCCCGGGTAGCGGCAGGCCATGCCGACGATCACGATCGGGTCGTCGTCCGCGGCCGTCGCAGCCCGGGTACCGACCTCGACCACCGCATGGGCACCGGTGACCTCGGCCACGACGAAGTCGGCGACGGCCACCGCGTTCGGGTGGTCGAACACCAGCGTCGCCGGCAGCCGCAGACCCGTCGCCGCACCGAGCTGGTTTCGGAACTCCACGGCCGTGAGCGAGTCGAAGCCCATCTCCTTGAAGGCCCGCTCCGGCTCCACCACGTCGACGTTCGGGAAGCTCAGCACCGCCGCGACCCGCGCCCTGACCAGCGCGAGCGCGAAGGCGCGCCGCTCGTCCGGGCTGCCCTGGGCGAGCAACTGCTCCGCCCACTCGCCCCGGGCCGCCGAGGCCGCGGCGCGGCGGGCGGGGGTGCGGACCAGGGCCCGCAGCAGCGGCGGGACGCCGGTGGTGGCGGCCTGCCGACGGACGTCGGCCAGGTCCAGGCGGACGGGCACCAGGAGCGCCTGTCCGGAGGTCCAGGCGGCATCCAGCAGGGCGAGGCCCTCGGTGTCCGTCAGGCCGTCGTGCCGGCGGCGGTCGGCCTCGCCGAGACCACCGGCCATGCCACCGCTCTGCTCCCACGCTCCCCAGGCCAGCGAGGTCGCCGGCAGGCCGAGGGCGTGACGGTGGGCGGCGAGGGCGTCCAGGAAGGTGTTCGCCGCCGCGTAGT
>NZ_JBHWDU010000160.1:0-8647 GCF_042734825.1 Kitasatospora sp. NPDC059648
AACATCACCCGCAGCCGCCTCGGACGCCTCACTCGCCAAGGCTTCCTCACCCAACCCGAACGAGGCCGCTACCAGAAACGGACTTAACGTCCACTGAGACACGGACCAGGCTGGCTGAGACGGACAGGAACCAAATGGTCACGTTGCTTGCAACCTGCGGTGAATGCCATCCATGTTGGAACCAGTAGCGGTGCGGAGCGTTGCCCCGAGTACCGGTGCGTCGGCCGGGGCGGCCGACGCAGTCGGTGAACCTGTTCGAGACGCGCAGGCGAAGCGGCCTCACCCTGGTGGCTGCGCGGGTGATGACCGCCGTGCACTTCACCAGGGCACTACGCCGGCGTCCTCGAAGAACTGGCCCGTCGGGCCGTCGTCGGGCAGGGTCGCGAGTTTGATGGCGATGGCCGCGCCCTGTTCGGGGGTGCGCACGCCGCGGAAGCCGTTGAGGTCGGTCGCGACGTAGCCGGGGCAGCCGGCGTTGATCAGGATGTTCGTGCCGCTCAGCTCCCGGGCGTACTGGAGGGTGACGGCGTTCAGGAACGTCTTCGACGGCGCGTACGCCACGGCGATGGGACCCGTCGTCTGATCAGCGCCGGTTCCCGACTGCCGGGTGAGGGAGCCGACACTGCTGGACATGTTCACGATCCGTGGTGAGCCGGAGCGGCGCAGCAGCGGCATCATCGCGTTGGTGACGCGGATGACACCGATGACGTTGGTCTCCACGACCGTGCGGATGGTGGCGGGGTCGACGCGGGTGGGCTCCTGGGGCGTGCTGCCCGTGATGGCTGCGTTGTTGACGAGCACGTCGAGGCGCCCGGCCTGTTCCTCGATCAGCCGTGCGGCGGCTGTCACGCTCGCGTCGTCGGTCACGTCCAGCGGTACGCCGAACGCGTTGATGCCGGCCGCGCGCAGTCTCTCCACCGCGGCCTTGCGACGCTGATCGTCGCGGGCGCCGACGCCGACGCTCCAGCCGAGGGCGCCCAGGCCCGCGGCGATCTCGTAGCCGATTCCCTTGTTCGCGCCGGTGACCAGCGCAATCGTTCGCTCGCTCATGGGGACCATGCTGCTCTCGGACCCCGGCGGGGGTCCAAGACCGATTGGGTGGGCAACGATACCTTCCAGGTATTGATCCGGAGTACCGTGGCCGGATGGAGACCAGGGAACTGCGCTACTTCGTCGCTGTCGCCGAAGAGTTGCACTTCGGGCGCGCCGCACAGCGGCTCGGGATCGCACAGCCGCCTCTGTCACGGACGATCCAGCAGCTCGAACGCCGACTCGGGGCAGCGCTGCTGGATCGGACCAGCCGCACCGTCACGCTGACCGAAGCCGGCTCGGTGCTGCTGGCCGAGGGCCGGGCGGCCCTCGACGCGGTCGAAGCGGCCGAGCGCCGGACCCGCCGAGCCGCCCTCTCCTCGACCGGCCGTCCCGGCCTGGTCCTGGTCACGAAGGCCAGCGCGTCCCGCGAACTGCTGGCGGAACTGCTGGACGCGTACGCCGCCGAACCCGGCGCGGTCCCCGTCGACGTCATCCTGTGCGGGCCGGCCGAGCAGGAACGACTTCTGCGCGAGGGCCGGGCCGACGTGGCGCTACTGCACCGGCCGTTCGACTCGACGGCCGGGTTCGACACCGAAGAACTCAGCACGGAGGGCCAGGTTGTGGTCCTGCCGGCCGGGCATCCGCTCACCGTCCGGACCCATGTGCACATGGCTGACATCACCGGGCTGCCCGGCCTGCCCCTGCCACGCTGGCCCGACCCCGACGGAACCTACCCGCCCGGCCCCGGCCCGCAGGTCCGCGACCACACGCAGTTGTTGCAGCTCGTCGCGCTCGGCCGTGCTTGCGCGGTCTCACCGGAGTCGTGCCGTGCTCAACTGCACGGTGACCTCGCCGCCGTGCCCGTGCTGGACGCGCCGAAGGTCACCACCGTGATCGCCTGGCCGCCGCACAGTCGGTCCAGAGCCGTCGCAGACCTCGTCCGGACTGCGACCCGTCTCCGGTAGTTCCAATACGCCTGGCCGGGTTCCACCTGTCGTGTCCCGGCTCACGTGACTGGACCGAGCCCCGGACCGCCGCTCGCAACTACAGCTCGCATTCGCAAACCATCAATCGCAGTCACAATGTCGACCCGGCCGTTCCGGCGGCCCGCCACCACGTTTCCCCGCACGTCGAAACAAGCGGCGTCGCCGATGGATTCACGCCTGCCGCCAATACCTCGCGCGTCGAATCACCGGGCGCGTGCCCGGTCGACGCAGCGTCCCAGCCGAGCGCCGTGCCGGTGGAGGAAGTTCGTCTGGCGCTCGCCGCCGAGCGCTCCTCCACCGACCCGCTCCTGCGCCGCCTGGGCGCGCCGACCGGAACCCGCAGCGCCAAGAACCGCATGGTGCTGGTCGAGAGCTGGGACACCGATTCGCCGGTGCTCGCGGTGCGCCGGCCGGACCGGCGCTTGGCGGGCTGGATCGAACTCGCGGGCGGCGGCACCGGTGGGGCGGTGTTCATCGACGGGAGGGCCGTCGTCGACGCCGCCGACTCCGTGCCCTGGCTCGCTGGTGTGGCGGGCCTCGTCGAGGATGCGGTCGCGGTGCAGGTGCTGGCCCGACACGCCGGCGGCGGTGTAGAGGTCGACTGTCCGTCCCGTCAGCCACGGCGGGTCAACGACCCGCCCGCCCCGACGGGAACTCCGTGTCCCGCGACCGGAGTCCCGGGCGGACCGCCCCGGCAGGCCCGGTGGGCGGCCCGGCGTAAGGTCCCATGACGTGGCCGAGCCGCCCGACTTCGAGGCGATCGCCGACGCGCTCCACGTCCTGCCCCCGCCCGAGTTCACCGGGGCCCGGGACGAACGCGCCGCCACGCCGAAGAGAACCGACGCTCCGCCGCGGGCTCGGCGCGCTACGGCCTCGTGGGCCCGGTCCAGCCGGTGGGGACGTGGCCGAGGCGGACACGCTGGGGGTGGCGGCCGACGGCGACCGAGACGGTCTTGCGGCCGGTCGCGAAGTCGATGGCGGTGACCTCGTCCGCGCCGCTCTCCGAGATCAGGCAGGACTTGCCGTCCCCGCTCACCGTCGCCCAGTACGGTTTGGACGCGGGCACCAGCGGCCCCTCCTGGAGGGTGGCGCGGTCGACCACCGTCGCGTAGTCGTCCACGGTGCCCGCGACGCAGATCCGGTCGCCCGACGGGCTCATCGACAGGCCGTGGTGGCGGGAGTCGTTGGGCCAGGTGGTGCGGTCGGTACTGGCGGCCGGGTCGACCGGGAGGGTCTTCACCCGGGTGATCCGGTCGGCGGCCACGTCGTACTCCAGGAATCCGTTGAAGAAGGACACCTGGAAGTAGAGCCGGGTGCCGTCCGGGGAGAAGACGGCGGGTCGGACGGCGTTGGAGAGGCCGCCGAGGCCGGCGTCGTCGAGGCGCTTGCGCATGTCGATCTCGCGGATCGGGGTGAGGGTGGCCGCGTCGACGACGGTGATGTGCCGGTCGCCCTTCGTCCAGTCCAGCCAGGGCGCGTCGAGGGCGGTTTCGACGTTGCCGATGGACATGTTCCACAGCTGCCGGCCGCCGTCGGTGAAGATGTTCTCGTGCGGCTTGTCCCCGGTGTGGAACGAGCCGAGTTCGGCGCCGGTGCGGACGTCCAGGACGTGCACGGTGTTGGCGGTGGAGGCGGAGACCGCCACCCGGGTGCCGTCGGGCGAGAGCGCCATGTGGTCGGCGCGGTAACCCGCCACGGGAAAGCGCCAGTTGACCCGCCCGGTGGCGAGGTCGAGGGAGACCACGTCGGCGAAGCTGGGCCGGGAGACGACCACGGCGGTGCCGTCCGGCGTGCTGTACATGTCGTCGACGAACTGGTCGTGGCCCTCGCCGGGGCCGAGCCTGATGCCGAGGAAGTAGCCGAGCTTGACGGGGTTGAGGTAGATCTCGGCGAGCCGCTGGTCCTTGTCGGGGATGACGTCGATCCGTCCGACCTTGCCGAGGGCGCCGGAGGATTCGATCACGTCGGCGGTGCCGTCCCAGTTGTTGCCGACGAACATCACCTCCCGTAGCGCCGGGGTGGCTCCGGGGGCGGCGCTGCTGGTGGCGGCGGCCGGGGCGAGCAGGCCGAGTGCGACCGCGAGGGTGCAGAGGGATCGGACGCCGAGTCGGCGCCGGGGACCTGTCCTGGACATCGTCGCTCCTTCGTGGGGGTGGCACGACGGGTTGTGAGACGGACTGTCAGTTTGCGCCATTCGACGGTAGGGAGGGGTCCGGTCCGCTGGCAAGACGTCGGCGGCGGACGCGTTCGCGGCGGGGCCGTCCGCCCGTCGCCGCCGGCCGGTCCGCCGGTCTCCCGCCCACCGTACGGAAACCGTGAAACCCCCTGGTCCGGACCTGGGCTCAGGCGTAGTGTGCGCCCGTGAACGAACTGATCTTCCGGGGGAAAGACCTGTTCCGGCCCTCGTGGTCGAACTTCCTCCCGCTCCTCCTCGTGCTCACGGCCCAGCTCGTCTTCGGCGGGATGAACCTCGGCCCCTGGCCCACGTTCTGGATGGTCCTCGTGACCGTCGCGCTCTGCGTGCCGGCCGCCGTCCTGAGCTGGCGCTCCTGGAGCCGGGTCGGCGCCGACGGTGTCAGCGTCTGCTGGGGTTTCGGGCGCGGCCGGACGTACCCGTGGCAGGAGATCCGCTGGGTCGACGTGCGGGAGACCAAGAGCAACGGATCGGTGGCGTACGCGGCGCGGGTCTTCCTGACCGACGGGCGGCGCCGCTCGCTGCCGGGCCTCCAGACCAGCCGGCTGTACCCGTCCGCGGACTTCGACACGGACTTCCAGCGACTGGTGGACTGGTGGGAGTACAGCACGCACCCGACGCAGCGGGTGAAGCCGGCGAAGCAGCTCCGGGACCGGGTGACGCCCACCGTGGCGGGCGTCCTGCTCGGATTCCTGACCTCCGCGGTGATCCTCGTCGTCGTCATCCTGCAGCAGCCGTAGCGGCTTGACCGCTCGCTGAGTCGCAGAATCGATTCGGCCCCGGCCGCCACGAGGGGAGCCGGGGCCGAGGTGCGTCCGGGCCGCTTACCGCCGGTACCGTCGGGTCACTCCCCCGGGTAGCCCGGCCGGCCGCCGTGGGGCGCCCCCTGCGGAGCGTGGCAGTTCGCGTGGTGCGGACGGGTTCGCAGGGGAACGACGGCCCGGATCGGGGAGGGCGAGTGCTCCGTCATAGGCGTGGTGGAGCATGGACCGCCGACCGGTTCGGGCGGCCTCCTGAGGGGAGTGCGCATGAGGAGACCGGCACGGCGTGATGGCGGTCTGGCGTTGGAGGATTTCCCCGAGCACCGGAACTCGGCCCTGGTGTGGAGCCGGGCCTTGGATCCGGACCGTCTCGCGGTCGCGCTGAGCCGGGTGCGGCCCGGTGACGTCCGCCCGGGTGAAGCACTGCCGGCCAGGCCCAGTTCCAGCTGGAACGCGGCTCGGTCCGACGGCTGCGACCGCTGCCGGTCGAGGACGCGGTCGGGATCGGAGCGGCACAGGACGGCCAGCCCCCGGCAGCAGGTGGGGCGGTCCGACCTCCCGCGCGCCGCCCGCCCGGGCATCCTGCCGCGCGATCGCGAATGTGAGCACCACGGCCTCGGAGAAGGACGTTACCGGCCCTCCTCAGCCCGGAGCTCCCAGTCCAGCTCCCACTGCCGCAGGATCCCGGTACCGTCGGCCGTCAGGACGACGTTCGTGTCGGGCGTCACCGCGAGGGCCGCGACACCCTTCTGGTGCCCGCTCAGGGTCCGCAGACAGCGCCCGGTGGCGAGCTCCCACAGACGGACCCCGCCCTCGGCGACCGAGGCCAGGGCGTACCGCCCGTCAGCGCTGAAAGTCAGCTCGCCGCAGTGCCGGGAGTCCGCCCCCGCTGACCACCAAGGACGGCTGGAAGCGGTTCGTCGACGACACCCCCACCTGCCCGAAGATGCTCTCGCTCAAGGACTTCAAGGCCCTCAGCGAGGAGAACCTGCTCGCCTACAACGAGCCCCGGCTCGACTACCACTCCCGACTCGTGACCGTGGCCACCCCCACCGTCCGCGACGTGTTCACCACCGGACGACGGCTGGTCCTGCTCAATCGGCACCAGATCTCCGGCCGCCGCGGCCCGATCGTCACCGGCCAGGCCGGAACCGGGAAGACCACCGCCATCGCCCAACTGGGCCGCAACCACGAACTCCTGGTCCGCAAACGACTCGGCCCGGCCGCGGCGGGACGCCTGCCGGTCGTCTACGTCACCGTCCCGCCCCGGGCCACCCCGAAGATGCTCGCCATCGAGTTCGCCCGGTTCCTGGGCATCCCGGTCTTCCGCCAGGAGACGCAGTCGTCCGTCACCAACGCGGTCTGCGACCTGCTGATCAAGATGCGTGTCGAACTCGCCCTGGTCGACGAGATCCACAACCTCAATCTCGCGACCCAGGCCGGAGCCGAAGCCTCCGACCAGCTCAAATACCTCTCCGAACGCATCCCCGCCACCTTCGTGCTGGCCGGCATCGACGTCGCCGCCAGCGGCCTGTTCGCCGGAGTACGCGGACAGCAGATCGCCGGCCGCTACACCGTCACCGACACCGAACCGTTCGCCTACGGCACCGGCGCACAGCGCCAGAACTGGCGCAACCTGGTCGCCTCCCTCGAAGACGCCCTACGGCTCCACCGGCACAAGCGCGGCAGCCTGGTGAAACTCGACGGCTATCTCCATGAGCGCACCGACGGCGCGATCGGAAGCCTCTCCCAGCTGATCCGAGGTGCCTCCATCGAGACCATCATCCGCGGCAGCGAAGCCATCACCCGCAAGACCCTCGACACCATCGAAGTCGATCAGGCCGCCGAGCACTCACGCGTCGAACGCCGCCGGGCCCGCAGCCCCCGCCGCCGGCGGGCAGATGTCGACGCGGCGTGACCACCTCCAACTCCTGCCCGTCGCCCCGGCCCCGTTCAGGGCGAGACCCTCGGCTCCTACCTGCACCGCCTGGCCGTCGCCAACAACCGGGCCGCCAGCCGCCTCGTCCAGCTCCTCGGGCCGCTGCCTTCGGACTTCTCGCCACTCACCGACAGCACGGCCGGCTGGACCCCCGAGTCCCCGAACCGCCTGTCCGCCCTGGTCAATCGCCCGGCGGCCCGACTCGCCAGGGCCCTTCCCGCGCTCGCCGACTTCCTCGATCCCCAACGCACCTTGCCCCGGTCGGACCATGTGATCGGCCGGCTCTGCCGCTGCTGCACGGCCCGCCGCAGTTCATCGGCCACCATCGTGATCGTCCGCGCTCCCGCACACCGGCACCTCTGCTCGCGTCACGAGCGTTGGACCCGGTCCACACACGACATCCCGCTCACCAGTCTGCCCGAGGTCCTCAAGGCCCAGCACCGCCTCGACCTGCTCGCCCGACGTCAGGGCCGTGGGATGCAGCAGGCCCTCGATCTCGCATGGAAGATCACCGACGAGTGGTCCGCCGCCGGCATGCCGCTCGACCTCGGGCGGGAGTGGACCCGTCGCCTCGACCGAATCGAGGACCACCCCGTCAGCAGGAAGATCCCCTTCGACGATCGCCACCGCCTGGCGGCCTTCCCCGAGATCACCGTGCTGGCCGGCCTGATCCTCAACCCGCCAACGGTCACCGTCGACCCCAAGGAGCTCTACCTGGCCACGACAACTGAGCTGAGCCGACGCTTCGCCCGGATCTACTCCACCCCGCTCACGACCCGCTTTACCAGCACTTTTGCCGCCTCCCTGGAGCGCGACTCCCCAGTCCGACCGGCCAATCTCCGCATGCGATCATGAGGACCCTCTGACCTGGGAGGGGCACATGGGCCACGTCTTCGCTCGACTGACCGGTTTCGGCATGACGCTGATACCGATCTGGCCCTACACCTTCGAGCGTCCGGAACACGCGCCGGGCACGGTGCGCGTGACCCGCTGGGAGGGCCAGACCGCTCACACCGCTGTCGTCACCGGACCTGCAGAGGAGCCCACGACCGAGCTGGCGAACGCCCAGTCGACTGACGAGGTCGTCGAGGTGCTCGCCGGACCCACTGAGCACGTCTGGCGGATCGAGACATCGCCTTTCTCGGTCGAGTGGCCCGAGGGCTTCGCGATCGACTCCCCGCCCGCCGGCGACAACTCCACCCCGTTCCTTCTGTTCGGGCCAGCCGGCTCCGCGATCTACCTGCAAGGCCCGCGCAGCCACGACCGGATTCCCCCGCTCACCGAGCTCATAGCCCCTGGTCAAACCCTGATCGATCACTGCACCGAGGCCGCTTTCGAAGCCGTCGAACTCGCCTATCAGCACGACGGCACCACTTGGCGTCAAAGTCACCACCGGGTCGCCCTCACCGACACCCACGGGCTCGTCATCACCGCCCAATCACCCGCAACGCACGCAGCACAGGTCCGCCAGGCCGCCGAACTCATGGCCCGGTCAGTCGCAGCGCGAACCAGCGCCTGATTCGGCAACCCGCTCCGAGGTTCCGCGGCAGCCAGATCCATTGAGAACGCGCGAACACACAGTTCTAAACCGACCGGGCAAGCCCGCAGCTCAGGACAAGATCCACGGACATCCCGAGTGCGTGACGGCGGCCATGAAAAGCTCCCCATAGGCGGCCATATAGGGCCCCACTGATGGCCAGCGGATTCCCCGCGGACGGCCAGATATCTCCCCGCT